>JANOXW010000759.1:0-3940 GCA_031418635.1 Acidobacteriota bacterium | reverse complement strand
TCCGCCGCGTTGCCGAAACGCTCGGAATGCCGTTTTATGTCTTAAATTTGGAAAAAGATTTTGAACGTGATGTGGTTAATCCATTTGTGCAGAGCTATTTAGATGGCGAAACTCCGATTCCGTGCGTGGCGTGTAATTCGCGTTTGAAATTTGCGTCTTTGGATAAATTGGCGCAAAGTCTCGACTGCGACAAAGTTGCGACGGGACATTTTGCGCGTGTCGAATATGACGAGGCGGCAAATCGTTATCGCCTGTTTCGCGGCAAAAATCATTGGAAAGATCAGAGCTATTTTCTGTGGGAATTGACGCAAGACCAACTCTCACGCGCCTATTTTCCGTTGGGCGAAATGCTCAAATCAGAAGTCCGCGACATTGCGCGTGGCGCAAATTTGTCTGTCGCCGAAAAACAGGAATCGCAAGAAATCTGTTTCGTTCCCGACGGCAAATATTCGGAATTTATTGACAGATATTTGGAACACGAAGATCGCTTGGATGAATTGCCGAAAGTAGGCGATATTGTCAACGCCAAAGGCGAAAAGTTGAATGAACACAAGGGAATTCACCGTTATACAATTGGACAAAGACGAGGTTTAGGCATCGCGCACGAAAAACCGCTTTACGTTTTGCAAATCGAACGCGCCAAAAATCAAATAATCGTCGGCGAAAAAGAAGAACTCGACGAACTCGAATTTGTCGCCAAAGGTGTAAATTGGGTAGCGTTTGATGAACCAAGCGAACCTGTTCGCGCATCGGTAAAAGTGCGCTATCGCCACGATCCCGAACCCGCGACGATTTACGCGCTTGCGGAAAACCGCGCTCGCATCGTCTTCGACGAACCGCAAGCCGCCATCACGCCCGGACAAGCAACTGTTTTCTACGATGGCGAAGAAGTTGTCGGCGGCGGTTGGATTGAGAAGAACTAAGCACCTAAGCAAAAGTAATGTAATATTTTGAGCCAATTTGTGAAAGAACTTTATCTAATTCTTCGCACAAATTTTTGTAGGACGTATAGGCTTCCCACGAGAGCCAATCATATTTTATCTTTTGCCATACCATTTCGATTTTATTCAAACTCGGACAATACGTTGGCAGGTAATATATTTGCAGACCACGTTCTGCCCACTCGTTTATCTTTTCTTCAAACTCTTCACTCCGGTGAACTGGCGCATTGTCAATCACAACCACGGTTTTTTGCGTCAGATTTTGGGCGATAATGTCAAAACAACCAATCACGACATTGGTATCAATCGCCCCTTCAAAGACAAACGACTCAAACCTTTGACACCTGTGCCACATAAAGCCAAGCACATTCTGACTTTTTCCTTTCGTCACCGGAATCATAATTCGCTCTCCGCGCTTTTGCCACGCATAGACCACTTTCGCCCATAAATTAAATCCCGACCCATCAAAATACACCAAATCAATCTTGCCTTGATTGGCTTTCCTGGTCAGTTCCTCCAAGTCTTGGCGGGCAAACTCTTTTTCATCTTCATTGGTGCGTTTCCACAACCCCAACTTGATTCTTTTCCAAATCAAGTCTTTTTTTTATCATTCTTTTGAGCGTATATGAGCTGATCGTCTTACCCGTTTCCGCCTTAATCCGGCTTAACTGCCGATGTGGAAATTTCGGATTCTCTAGGGCTATTTCCACCGTTCTGGCTTGTTCGTCCAAGTTCAGGATTGGCGGACGACCAGTTTTTTCAACATCCGGCACACCTTTCAACCCACATTCATTCCACCGATTTATCCACCGACTGACCGCATTTCGATGAACCCCGCAAATCTTGGCAATCTCATCGATTGGATACTTTTGAAAAGAAAGCAAAATGGCGTGTGACCGATTCCGGACGCGAAAATTCTCACTTTTCTGTTGATTTTCAACCAGTTTGGTATAATCTTCTTCAGACAATATTTTGACAAATTTATTTGGCACATTCATATTGCTATTATATTACAATATTTCTGCTTGCCTGCTTAGCTAGGCATTCGTAAATAAAAATACTTTATCTAAAACTCTGTAATCCATTGATTTAGACATTTTGTTTTTAGTGTGATACTTTACTCATTGCAATTTGAGTTAAAATAAAACATTTTGCTTATTACCTTAAATCATACTTATGCCTAAAGTTATAGACCTTTTTGCAGGTGGCGGCGGACTAAGCCTTGGTGCGACTAGAGCAGGGTTTGACTTGTTGGCGGCAGTTGAAAAAGATTCTCAAGCTCTTGAAACTCACAGAAAAAATTTCCCCAATTCCAAACATTTTTCAGACGATATTTCAACATTAAAAGGCAAAAATCTACTTTCAATTCTAAAACTAACAGAAAATGAACTTGATGGTTTGATTGGTGGTCCACCTTGTCAAGGATTTAGCATAATGGGGCGAAGAGATGTTAAAGATGAAAGAAATACTTTATTTTCTGACTTTTTTCGTTTAGTTAGAGAAATCAAACCAAAATTTTTCGTTGCTGAAAATGTTTTAGGGATTTTGCATAGCAAATATGACAACATACGCAAAAATGCTTTAGCAAATATACCTAAAGATTATGTGGTTTTGCCGCCGATAAAAATTAAGGCTAGCGATTTTGGCGTTCCAACTACAAGAACAAGAGTTTTTTTCTTTGGCTATAATCCTAAGTATTTAAGCGATCTGTCAGAAGATTCTTTCTTACCCTCAAATGAACAAACAAATGATGTTTTTGTAAGAGATGCTTTAGAAGGCTTGCCTTTAAAGATTTCTCCTGATTGGCAAGAAGAAGAAGATGGTTGGCAACCATATACAGCCTTTGCTAAAACTACACATTTTACTGAAAGAGTTTCCGGTATGATTCCAGTTGGTGTTGGGGACATTAGTTCATTAGAAAGATACACAGAAAAACAAGAAGTTTCTGGATGTTTAGGAACTAGACACTCTAGTGAAATCATTGAGAGATTTTCATTAGTTGAGCAAGGCGGCGTTGACAAAAAACTTAGGTCTCCGAGACTAAAACCTGATGGGTTTTGTCCAACAATTCGAGCCGGAACGGGTAGCGATAAAGGCAGTTACCAAGCAATTCGCCCAATACACTATGATTTTCATCGAGTCATAACTCCAAGAGAAGCCGCTCGATTACAAGGTTTTCCAGACTGGTTCGTATTTCACAGAACAAAGTGGCACAGTTTTCGACAAATTGGTAATAGTGTAAGTCCTTTGTTAGCTGAAAAACTCTTAAAAATAGTTTTTGACAAAATTTCAACTCATTAGACGTTTACCTTTTTCAAGATTTTCCCTAAAAAGCTATGAATCCTGAAACTCCAAAAATTGATGCTTCTCCGACGAAGGATTTTTTTGTTGCCGTTTTAGTTAGAGATATTTATTTAGTTGATGCAATTGCAGAATTGATAGACAACTCTATTGACGGCGTGAAAAAACTTGCTGATGGTGAAGACTTTTCTGCTTTTCATATTACTGTAAAATTTGATAAAACCTCATTCTTTATTGAAGATAATTGCGGCGGAATTCCTGTCGAAATTGCCCAAAATTATGCTTTCAGATTTGGGAGAGATGCTAAAAATCCGACGGATTTTTCTCCTGAATTACCGATTGGACAGTTCGGAGTTGGAATGAAACGATCATTATTTAGAATAGGAGATATTTTCGCGGTTGATTCTGTTTCGCAAAATTCAAGTTTTGAAATGGAAGTTGATGTAGAGAAATGGAAAGCAAAAAAAGAATGGGAGTTTGAGTTTAACAAGTATGAACCAAATCAGAATAATCCAATCGGAAATCGCGGAACTAAAATAAAGGTTGTGAAACTTCACTCTGAAGTTTCTGATAACTTCAACTTAGAAAATTTTATAAATCGTTTAAAAGTCGAAATTGAAGATGATCACTCGGAGGCGTTAATAAATGGGCTGAAAATTAAGATTAACAATATAGACCTCAACGGGCATAAGGATGAG
>JANOXW010000758.1:0-2589 GCA_031418635.1 Acidobacteriota bacterium | reverse complement strand
TTCAAAGGAAGATTACAATATGGAGAATCCTTTTCAGCAAAAGCGAAATTAAAGCGAGGCAGAACATATATATTAATATTTCAAGGAACAATCGGTAATGAAGTTCAATTAGCGGTTGCGGCAAAGCGATTTGTTTTTAATTAGTGGAAAATCAAAATGAGGTAAATTATGAAAAGTGTAATAATCAAATTTCTTGTAGCGTGTGTTTTTGTAATTGGATTTAAGTTTCCAAGTTTGTGCCAAACATTATCAATGACTAGCGACGAAGATAAATCTACCTGTTCGCTAACCTTATCGCAATCTCCTCAACTGCGTGGATTTCGCTTAGGTATGACGTTAGCTCAGGTTCAAGCAATATTGCCTAAGCCAAAACATTTTCTTAATTTTGCTACTAAGCCTTCAATTGAGTATGGGGAATTTGGCGTAACGGAGATTTCTTTGGCTTTTCTTGAAGCCGACGGCGTATTTGAAATTATTCGTAGCACTAATCCAATTGTCGGGGATAAATATGAGAAAAGAGATATTGTCAAAGATGTTGAAGGACAATATAGAGTCAGAAAAGACATCTTTCCAAATTTTAACGGAGTTCAATATATTCGATTGTTTTTCTTTGAAAATCGAATATCGAATATTTATATAACATATGACCAATCAACAAAATTTTATTCTATGGAAGATTTCACTTCCTCAATTGCAAAATCCCTTAATCTGTCGGGTGTGTGGTTTTATGATACATACCATCAAAGTCTTCGGATGCAATGTCAAGGCTTTGGAATTGGAACTTATGAAGGCTTGGCATTACAGTTGTGGGATACAGCAGCGTTTCAGACAATAGAAAAGCGCAAAAAAGAAAAGGTAGAAAAGTTACGTCGTGAAGAAGAAGAAAGGCGAAAGGTCTTTAAACCTTAAAGTTGCCTCACTTCAAGTTATTCTCTCAGATTTTGTTTGGGAAATTGAAGAAAAACCGCATATGCCGAATGATTTTTTTTTAGCTGAAAATGATGCTTTGCTGATGCCTTTTTTGTCGGCTGAGGCGGAGGTTGACGCGGAAAATTGTTTGAATCGGCTTTTTGAAGAAACCGTTATTCCGCAGATTCGGACAGGCTTAGCCTCATACCTCACACTTTCAATTGACGAAAAAGACGAGATTCAATCGGACGCGCAGACTCGCGTTTTGGGAAAGTTGAGAAAGTTGCGCGAAAGAGTTTGGCTGAAAACTCGGCTGACGACACCGATTAGGAATTTTTCGGCTTATGTTTCGACAATTACATTCAACTGCCGCAAGGATTTTATTTTGCGAAAAAAACCCGTTTGGCGACACACAAACCATCGTTTGAAGCGTTTACAGGAAGAAACCGATGGCGATTGGGAATTTTTTACGGATGATGACGATAACAAATTTGTCGGTTTGAAAGGTAAATCGAAAGAGCGTAGCAAAATCGAGTTTGAAGAAATCGTTTCGCGTGTGCGTGAGAAATATCCGAATCATCTGTTTTTGAAAATTCAGGAACTTGTGCCGATTATTTTGGAAATTGCGGACGGCGCGTTGACGAAAAACGCACTTATCAAAGCGATTTTGGAGGTTACCGAAACGACGCAGTTTGAAGAAATCGAACTGCCCGAAGAAATGAGTGAATACCTTAATCACAACCAAGACGAATATCTTTTGGCAGAACGCAAGGAGCGTTATCTGCACATAATTTGGGCTGAAATCAGGACGTTTCCGGCGCATTTGAGAAAGGTTTGGCTTTTGAGTTTGAAGGAATCGCGCAAGACGGAAGCGGTCAGTTTGCTTTTGAAAAAGAGAATTGCAACTATCAAGGAAATTGCCGACGCTTTGGAAGTGAGTTTGGAAGAATTTTCCGAGATTTTTGCAAGATTGCCGATGTCGAGTCGTGAAATCGCCGATTTTTTAGACATCAAAAATAAAGGAAAAACATCGAAAGAGCAAAGGGTTGATAGTCTGCGAAGTATTGCGAGAAATCTTTTGCGACGCAGATTAGGGATTAAGAAATGAGTTTAGAGTTTTGCCTAATGTTCATTGAAAAATAGTTCTCATCTGCTTTCAACTTATGAAACTCGGCAAAAAAGAAGTCCGACACGCTTTAGCTTGTCGAACGATTGAAACTGACAACGCTTTATTTGTATTTGGACGGCACGGTTCTGACACGCTTTAGTTTGTCGAATGAAACCGACAAGCTAAAGCGTGTCGGACTTTCTAAAACTTGAAACGCAAAACAATCCTCTCAAAACTCAAGCAGTTTTTGAGAAAGAGGAAAGAAAATGAACGACGAACATAGAAACAAAAGTGAATTAAAAAAATACGGCGAGGGCGAATTGTCGCCGCCTGAGTTTTTGCGTGTGCAGACGCATCTGGAAAATTGCGAAGATTGTCAAAGGAGGTTAGACGAGATGTTTCCGAATATTGCTGAGACGGAAGAAGCGATGTTGATAGAAGATTTGCGCGAAGATAAAGCGAATGATTTTCATCTGAATTACGATGAACATTTGAAGCCTTTTATCTACAAAACGATTGATGCGGTTGATAAAGAAATTGTCGAAAGCCACGTCGAAGTTTGTGCGGCGTGC
>JANOXW010000757.1:0-8115 GCA_031418635.1 Acidobacteriota bacterium | reverse complement strand
CACAGTATTGTTTGTATGACTTTTTGCCCAATCTTCCCACGCCGCCGCTTTTTCCGTTTGATTCGATTTAGCCGATTTTTCAAGTAAATCATCAATAAAATCAAGCACTTCTTTTTGCGATGAAGTCGGCAACATTTGTATTTTTGTGCTGATTGTTTCAGTTGAAATCATAACTTTTTACCTCGAATTAGAATTTTAGCATATTTTTCATTATTCGCCTGATTTGCCAGTTAAATTTTCAATTAAACGCTCTCGGAACACTCGTGTTTCTAACTTTTACTTTCTAATCCAATCAGCTAAAGTGTCTTTTACTTTTTTCAAACGGGTTTGAGAGATTTCGCCGAGTTTATCGGGCGAAGATTGTTTCGGAAACGACGGCTAAACGCGATAAACGAATAATGCTTTCGGATTTCAGACGGGTTTGGGCAAAATCGGAATCGGTTGTTTGAATTATGCGCGTCAAAGTCAGGAATTGCTTGGTGAATTTGCGTGGAAATCAAACAAACCAGCCAATCTTCGTAGCTTGAAGGAATCGGAGAAATAAACAATGAAGGGCGCAAACTTCCAAGAATCAAATCCGTTTGCGGAAATCTGAAAAGAACAATTTGCCCTGCTTTGCCTAACGCCATTTTTCTTGTAAATCCTCTTCGCTGTATGGCGTTTCATCTTCCAGACCTTTCATTGCTTGGTTGAGCGAAAATTCCGACCATTGCTTATCTTCGCTTTCTTGTGCTTCGTATTTTTGGGAAAGGAACTCAACGAAATGTAAAACTTCAGTCTGCGCCGAAATAGGCAAATTTTGCATTTTTGAATTAACAACTTCGGTAACAATCATATTTTTACTTCCTCGAATCAGATTTTACCACAAGTTTTATCTGACCAAAATTATTTTCAATCACACGCTCTCGGAACACTCGCGTTTCTGCATTTTAGAATTTATTCTTTCGGCGGATGCCAGCCTGCTGAAAACCATTCTTGACGAACTGCAACAACTCTTTCATCATTAAGTTTTAGGGCGATAACTGTTCCGCGTCCGATTGCTGTTTTACCGACAATCATTGCTCCATCTTTGCTCCATTCAAAATGTTCGTTCCATTCTTGCGTTCGCGGATTGAAAATCGGGACAGTTGAATTTGTAACAGAATCAAAGGCTTCGATTTTGTCGGATTTGGCATTATTGCAATTTCCACAAGCTAACCAAAGATTTTCTTCATCATTTGTGCCGCCGCTTGAAACAGGAATGTAATGGTCAAATTGAAAGACGATTGGCGAATATCTTTGTCGCAACAAGCAATAACCGCAACGATGTCGGGCAGATTGTCGGACTTTTATTTTGAGATGGTCGGGAATGTTGGCTCGTTTCATTCGGAGGAAAGCGGCTCAATCAAACCGCGTTCAACCGCAATCCGCGTGGCTTTAGCTTTTGTTAATAAAGCATCATTATAAACTTCCATTAACTCGTCAAGATATTTTTTCTCAAGTGCGGTCAGTTCACCTTCGCCATTTTTTTCGAGCAATTCGTGTAAAGTTTCTTGTTGCGATTCGGGAAGTTGAAGATTAGCAAGTGCAAGGATTTTTACATCAGAAAATTTTTCAATCTCAACTTCACCCGAAACTTTCTCAAGCCAATCGGACAAAACTTCTTCGATTCTCCGTTTGTTCCGCGCCGCCACAGTCTTTGCGTAGAACAAAACATTATCCGAAACTGTCAGCGTAATCTGTTGATTCATAACAAAATTATTCTAGCACAAATAAACTTTAGTTCAATAAATTTTTTAACGCCCTTCGCGTTTGCGATTTCTTCTCTAAGATTCGCGTTTTTTCGCGTGATTCGCGGGCTAAATTTTCTTTTCAGACGCTCTCAGAACGCTCGCGTTTCTGGCTTTGATCTTGAAACTAGAACGAATTGTCGGCGAAAACTTGTGTGAATCAATCTTCTGCTTTGTCCGGTTGAGGAAAAATTTTATCTTACGGGACACGATGAAAAATAAAATAATTCGGACGATTTGCTAAAAAGTTATTACATTATGAGTTTCAAAACAAAATTAACTTTGTAGTAATGCAACCTTTTGCGGCTTTCAAATCTCTTTTAGATAGTAAATTATTTTCAGAAAACAGGAGATTTAGCGATGCAATTCAGATATTTCTTTATCGGTTTCATTATTCTTTTCATTCCTTTGCTCGTCTTTGCTCAAAATACCGACGAAGCGGCGAAAGAAAAAGAGCGCAGAAAAAATATTCTGCTCGAACAGATTCTTACTGACGTGCCGAATCTTAAACTTGGCGAAAATCGCGCTTTGGTCTTGGTCAAAGTCGGCAATCAATTTTGGGCGATGGATGAAAAACGCGCCCGGGTGCTGTTTCAAAACGCCATCAATGAGTTAATCAACGCCCAGACGCTTGCCGAAGCGGACAAAAAAAATCCAGCATCGCAAAATGATTTGCTGAACGGACAAACAACGCGCCCGCAAATTTTGAACACCATTGCCAGCCACGATGCCGAACTTGCTTTGGTATATCTTTTGAAAACCCGTCCCGCTGCCGTCAGCAAGGCTTTCTCGATTCCAGCGCCGACAAACTCCAAAATCAGTAGTTCTATGGCAAATCAACGCTATTTGGCAACCAATGAATTTAATCTCGAACAGCAGTTTATTCGGCTGGCGGCAGACCAAAATCCCGAACGCGCCATTGCTTTGTTAAAAGAATCGTTAAAAAAAGGCGTTTCAAATGAAACGCTCAATCTGCTGAAAAAACTTCACGAAAAAGATGCCGAAGCCGCCAACGAATTCACTTCCGAGATTGTCGGCAAATTAGCTCTAATCAAATTTACCGTCGAAAATCAGCCCGTTTATCAGAACATAAATACGGTTACCAACTTTTTGACCGAATTTATCCGCGAAAAACCTCAAACGGAAAAGTCGCTCAAATTTGACGATTCGCAAATGCGCGGTTTAGCCGACAAACTCATTTCATTTTATCTCGGACAAAGCGGCAGTTATGGTTATTATAATTCTTATCAAATTATTCCGATTGCCGAAAAACTTGCGCCTAACAGTGTCGAGCAATTGAAAAAACTGCAAAGAAATAATCCACGACGCGGCGATTTTTTCGATTACGATCCCGAAATCGGCAAACTTTTAAACGGCGAAACAACGGCGGACAAATTGCTTGCCGAAGCTAAAAAGTTTCCGGTTAATTCGCGCCGTCAGATTTATCAAACGGCGGCAAACAAATTTGTTCAGCAAGGCAATTTGAGCCGGGCAACCGAGGTTTTAACTGATAATTTCTCTGACGACGCACTCGAAGAAGCGATTCGTCAGCTTAATTGGCAATATTCCTATCAATTGATTTCCGCCGGAAATTTCACCGAAGCCGAGAGAATCATTGACGAAATGCCCGAAAACCAGCGAAACAATGCGCTTATCAATCTCGCCAACGCTATTTTTCAAAAGAATCCTGAGGAAAATAAATCTTACGCTGTGGCAGTTTTAGAAAAAGCGCACGCTTTGATTTCGGAAAAGCCGGAAAATACGACCGAGATGTCAAATTTGATGCAGATAATCGCGGCATATGCAAACATCGAACCGACCGAATCCTTTCGTTTATTCGTGCCTTTGATTCCGCAAATGAACGAACTTTCCGAGGCGGCAGTTATTATCAACGGTTTTCAAGGAAATTCAAACATTCGACAAGGCGAATTTCTGATGACGCAAGGTGTTCCACTCGGATCTTATGGCGCAGATTTTTCCGTTTTGCGAACACTTGTAAAAAATGATTTTGACCGCACAATGAGTTTAATTGATGGATTTACACGCCGTGAAATTCGCATTGCATTAAAATTGCAATTGGCGGAAAGCGGTTTGAATTAAAATTCGACTCAAAGTTTCAAGTTTCAGATGGCAAGATTGAATTTTAGGGTATTTTAAACTACATTCAAACCTGAAACTTGGAATCTAAAATGAAGGAAAGACGCAAAAAATTTGAAACATCTTCGGGCATTGAATTGCCGAATGATTTTAATCCGACAAATACAGACATTGATTTTAAAACCGACATCGGCGACGCGGGTGCGTTTCCATACACACGCGGCGTGCGCCCGAATATGTATCGCGGGCGATTTTGGACGATGCGCCAATACGCCGGTTTTGCGACGGCGGAAGAATCGAATGCGCGTTACAAATATCTTTTGTCGCAAGGCACGACCGGATTGAGCGTCGCGTTTGATTTGCCGACGCAAATCGGCTTGGATTCAGATGATTCGTTATCAGCGGGCGAAGTCGGCAAAGTCGGCGTGGCGATTGATAGTTTGGAAGATATGCTGACGCTTTTTGACGGTATTCCGCTTGATAAAGTTTCAACTTCGATGACGATAAATGCCACCGCTTCGACGCTTTTATGTCTTTATTTAGCGGTTGCGCGAAAGCAAAATGTTACATTTGATAAAGTTCAGGGAACGATTCAAAACGATATTTTGAAAGAATATATCGCCCGCGGAACGTATATTTATCCGCCGAACCCGTCGCTTCGATTGATAACAGATACATTTGCGTTTTGCGCTTCGGAAGTGCCGAATTGGAACACAATTTCCATTTCCGGCTATCACATCCGCGAAGCCGGTTCAACTGCCGTGCAGGAAGTCGCGTTCACTTTGGCGGATGCGATTTGCTATGTCGAAGCGGCAATTTCCGCCGGATTAAAGGTTGATGATTTCGCGCCGCGTCTTTCGTTTTTTTTCAATTCGCACAACAATTTGCTTGAAGAAATCGCCAAGTTTCGCGCCGCCCGACGGCTTTGGGCGCGAATTATGAAAGACAGATTTGGGGCAAACAATCCAAAATCTTTAATGTTGCGTTTTCACACACAAACCGCCGGTTCGACTCTGACAGCGCAACAACCGGAAGTAAATATCGTGCGAACAACCATTCAAGCACTCGCGGCAGTTCTCGGCGGAACGCAAAGTTTGCACACCAATTCGATGGACGAAGCCTTGTCGCTGCCAACCGAACAAGCGGCGCGAATTGCCCTGCGAACGCAACAAGTTATCGCCCACGAATCGGGTATCGCCGACACAGTTGATCCATTTGCGGGAAGTTATGCGATTGAAGAATTAACTAATAAAATCGAAGAAAAAGCCATCGAATACATCAACAAAATTGACGAGATTGGCGGAATGCTCAAGGCGATTGAAAACGGTTTTCCGCAACGCGAAATTCAAGAAGCCGCTTTCCAATATCAAAAAGCCGTCGAACGAGAAGAAGAAATCGTCGTCGGTGTCAATCGCTTTCAGATCGAAGAAAACGAAACGATTCCGATTATGAAAGTGAAGGAAGCGGTTGAACGCGGTCAAGTTGAGCGTCTGCGGGCGTTACGCGAAAAACGCGATACAGAAAAAGCCGAAAACGCTTTGGCAAAATTAGAAGATTCTGCCAAAACGGACGAAAATATGTTGCCAAAGATTCTCGATTGCGTCGAAAATTATTTAACCGTCGGAGAAATCAGCAATTGTCTGCGAAAAGTTTGGGGCGAATACCGCGAAGCCGTAACTGTTTAAAAGATTGAGTTAAATTCTTTTTTGAAATATGATTGTTCAGAGGAAAATGTTATGAGTTTGATACACGCCGCAGAAACTTTAAATTCTCAGATTCCATTCGGGCAGATTGGAAATGTGATTTCGTCGCCAAAAGTATTTCAAAAGAAATCTCTTAAACAAATCGCCGATACCGAAATATCTCTATGCAACATTTCCTTGTCAGATTTTGCAAATGTTTTTAGCTTTGAAATTGTCAATATAATCGGAGATGAATTTTCAGAGCAAATAATCTTTAAACTCGAATATGCCGATAAGTTTTTTGTTCACTTGAAATTAAATGGATATTGGGAATTGAGCGAAGAACCACAATTCCAACTTACAGATGTCGGTTGGGTTTTTGAAGAAAAAGAAAACAATCCGACATCCGCTTTTCTGATTGAAACTTTTAAAGTAATTCTTTGTTTATCAGATAAAGTTAAAGTTAAAATGCCAGTTATTAACTATAATTTTGAATGCACAATTCCATTATCATTAAACGGTATAAGTGAAATATTACAAAATAGACAGATTGCTTATAGATTGATGGTGATTGAAAAAGCCTTGGATATATCTTTACCTCTTCCTCGAAGAATGTTAGAAAGTGAAGAAGTTGGAAGTATTGCTTTCTGTTATCACGCTATTGTTGACAGAAAATTTGAATGGTTTTGTCCGCCCGCAATCGTGTCTTGGCTTGCATCACAAACATATTATTCTTTATTGCCTGAAAAAAATGTTCCTTTTCCAATTCAATACGAAAATGAACCGATTGAAAAAGAGATATTTGGTTGTCGGATAGATTTAGGTTCTTTTAGTGGCAAAATTGAAGATGCGATTTTAGATAATTTTGAAGAAGTAAAAAAAGAATTAGCAAAATTAGACGGAAGCGAAGTTTTGGCTCAGATTCGTTCTAAAAGCGGTTTCATACAAATTGAATCCATTACTACTCCGCATTTGCCCAAAAAAGCGTTTAGCAAAGATATTCAACAATTGATTGATTTAGAAGATAAATTTGATTCTATGTATTTTGATAAATATCTTAACTCTTTTTCCAATGCCTTTGAAGGTTTGACGGATGAACAATTTCAAGCAATAACAGAACGCCCGACTTTAGAGGAAGAAGCATTTAACTTTTGATAAAATTTTATGCCGATAATTGAATCTCCACCAGAACTTTCGCTTGCCCTCGACAATGATATTTTTACTCATTTGAGAAATAAACAACCTTATATTTTAGAACAAGTCAAAAAGCATTATTTTAATACAAAAAAACTTCCTGTTATTCCATCAGTAACTATTTTCGAGGCTAATTTCGGTATTCAAAAAGCTTTAACAACAAACCAAATCACGGATGAACAAGCCAATTTTCAACTTCAAACAATCAATAACCTATCAACAAATCATACCGTTATTTCATTTAACCAAAGAGCCGCTGAAATTGCCGCTTATATCTTTGCGAGATTATCGAAATCCGATAAAAATCAACATTGGCGAGATTTATTTATTGTGGCGACCGCGCTTGCACATAATTATGGTTTAGCCACTCAAAACAAACAAGATATGGAATTGATTGCTAAACACTTGCCAGAAAATCTAAGTTTAAGACTTGCGATTTGGAAACCATAAACGGTTTTTTGTGAGAAAGACGTGATTTGTAAATCGAATTCGCTACAAAAAGCGGGAACACGCTATAGTTGATAAAACTTATTTGAAAAAAGGGAGAATTATGAAAGAAGTCAAACAAACCAGAGAACAATTGGAAAAGCGGCGCGGTGAAATCGAAAAACAACTCAATCTCGTCAATCAAAATGAGCGTATCGAACTCGACAATGATATTGAAGAGCAGGCAATTGAAATGGAACAACACGAAGTTTCAGTAACGATGGAAGAAAATCTGCGAAAGGAATTAAATCAGATTGAAGATAAGTTACTCGCGCTTTGAAGACAAGTAATTTAAATCTTAAATTTGTTTTGAGAATGATTTTTTACTTGCTCAACTTGGCAAACTGTCATATTATTCTAGCTTAAATTCATACCAAAGGTTCAGGATTTCAAAATAAATTTTGATAGAGAAGAGAGGTTTTAATATGAGAAAGATTTTTACGCTTTTGACGGTAATTTTAATGCTTGTCGCCGGTGTATTTGCCCAATCGCAAGCCACTACCGGCAATATCGAAGGGCGTGTCGTTGACCAACAAGGGGCGGCAGTTCCGGGCGTTTCCATAACGGCAACTAATCAAGATACGGGTTTTGAAAAAACCGTTCAATCAAACGATGAAGGAAACTTTGTTTTGCCGCTTTTGCAACTTGGCAATTACAAAGTTGTAACATCGGCGACGAAGGGTTTTGCGCCGACAACTTACGAGAATGTTAAAGTAACGGTCGGTGCGAAAAATTCGCTCGAAATTGTTTTGACGGCGGGTGGCACGGTCAATGTGGTTGATGTGCAAGCAACGGGACAAGGCGTGGAAACAACGCGCTCTTCGATTTCTTCGACGGTGGACGAACGCCGTGTTATCAACCTGCCGACCAACGGGCGCAACTTTTTG
>JANOXW010000756.1:0-3785 GCA_031418635.1 Acidobacteriota bacterium | reverse complement strand
CGAGCGTTCAGCGGGCGACGAAAGTTCTCCGCGATGGCGTGGATGATTTGGCGGAGTTGATTGAAGCCGGCGAGTTGGAAGTTTCACCGGCAGCGCATTTTGCCGAACTGCCGAAAGGCAAACAAAAACGTCTGCTCAAGCGCGGCACGACGAAACTCGTTTCTTACGCGACTAATCTGGCGGTCAAAAAAAGATTGAAAAGCGCAAGACATACTTCGGACGTTTGTTTGTTATGCAATCCGGCAATCGAAGCAAATCAAGAAAATGTTCTCGCTTTTTTGTATGCCGTAACTCCCAAACTCGCCCATTTCAACCGCTACGCTTCGGCGATCATCGAAGAGATTGAAGAAATGGACGCGATGGATGACATTCACGAAGGCTACGGCAAAATTCTATTAGCGATTGATGCCGGTTATCAGGAATTAGCCCAAATTGCTAAATTCACCGGCTTGACGCGCGATGTGTTGCAATTCGAGATTGAAAGATTACTCGACGGCAAAAGCATCGAAGAAATTCCGCAGGGCGGAAAAACCGAAATGGCACGCGGCGCAACCAAAAAACTATATCGCCGTCGTGCCGTCCTTGAAAATTATAGCGAAGAATTTATGGAGGAAGTTTCTCGGCAGACCGCCTAAACTGACCCCCAACCAAATCGAAATGGCACAGCGACTGTTGAACGATTCCTCAGTCAGCGTGGCGGAAGTTTGTCGCACCCTAAAAGTTTCAGGATCGACGCTTTATCGCTACTGTCCGCAAACAAAGTCAGTTGAAATAGCAAAATCTTTACAGAAATGACTGACTTTACACTCTATTTTGATGATCACTATGTCCTATTTTTACACGTATCTCGGCTATACCCCTATTAAACGAGAATTGATTGAAAGTCGGGTCATTTTCAAGAAAAACTTCTCAAATCTAATTTTTGTAGTTTTCCCAACCGCCGAAAAGCCGTTGTAATATGAATTAATTTTATAAACCGCTCCCGTTATGCCTTACAAAACAAAAACGTGAAAAACGGCGGTTGCTCCGGTTTCACGAATGGCATCAACTTTTCCATTTTTATCCATTTCAGTCAGGATATTGGCGATAAAGTTTTGTTCCTCGGCGGTCAGATTTTTAATGGCAAAGTCGAAAGCCAATCCCGAACAATGCGGCGGAATCGCTCCGTCTTCCGTCACTAAAAATGAACCGGCATTAACTTTGTTCAACTCGATCGAATAGTCAATCGAGCGAACTAAAGATGTTACGCGTAACGGGCGATTAAATTTTGCTTGATATTGACGGGCGATTTCTTCCAAAACCATTTTTGCCTGAGGGCTGAGCATTCGTAACAGGCGCAGACGAATTTTTTTTCGGTCGTTCGGATTATTCAGATCGTATTTTTGACCGTCGAAATTATCTGCCAACTCTTTCATTTTTCGCTGACTGTCAGAGTTTGCCGCCGGGATAATCGCCCCGTCTTTGAAATTAAATTTGGTAAATACTTTGTCGGCAGCCATTCCGCCAATATCCAAAACATACGTCTCGGTCGCCAACGGAAGCTCGACCAATTCTTTGGTCAAGTTCATTTCGGCAAGGTCGAAAAAATCCATCGGAACAGCAAAACCCTGAGCTTTCATTGCTTCGAGAGTTGTTTTTTGTTTGCCGTTATTGCCGACCAACTCCTGTGGAATTATTGCTTCTTTCAGTTCTGACCCGACAGGTTTTTGGCGAGGTTCAAGGGCTTTATTTAATTGTTGTTTCCAGTAATCGAGACTGACGTTCAAACCCGAATTGTTATCGAGAGCGGTTTGAGAAGTCTCCGCGCCGAGAGTCGAAAGCGGTTTGGTGCTTAATCCGAAATCCTGCGGATTTTCGCCGACAATCGCCGCCGCTAGAAATTTCGGGATATATTTAACGGCTTCCGTCTGAAATTGCTGGTCGAATCTGGTCGGGCTTCCGGTTAAGCCGCAAATCGGACACGCCAGATTTTCATCGTCGAACATAAACTTGAAATTGATGTCGAAATTTATCTTCTTCGGATCACGATTCCAACTGAGAACAGCCAAAAACTCCTTCATTTTGTGTTCAGCGAAATAAATTTGATTATCTTTCAGATAACGCGCCGCCAGATTAGCCGCTTTTTCTACATCGGCGCGTTCTTTTAAAGGTAATCCGTATTTTTGCGCTCGCGACTTATCAATCTGGAAAAGCCCGTAACTTCCGGTCGGGCTTGAGATATTGGGATTAAACTCCGATTCAATCATTGCAATATAAAGACCTGATAAACGCGCGATGCCGCTTTTATCAAAGGCTTTGTTGATTGCCGGAGCCGATTCGCTTCCGCGCTGCAAGACAAATTTAAGGTCTTCGGCGAAATCTCCCGTTTTCCGATTATTTCCGACTCTTTTGGCATAAGCGTCAACATAATTCGACACCTGAAGTTTGAAATCAGAATTAAACCGATATTTTTTGCCGGAAATTTTTTCCGTGATTTCATCAATTTTTCCGGCGACAAAATCGGCTTTTTCCTTCTCCGTCATCTCTGCATACGACTTTGATTGAGCCTGCGTAATTGCCGTCAAACAGAGCGTGAACACGATTAAAATTAAAAAACAGAGAGTTTTCATGTTTATTTTCTCCTTTGGAAATCTATTTTTTATAATTGTCTCTGACAAATTTATTAAACAGCTTGTTAAGATTCGCCGGTTCGGTTACCGCACGAACCTTATTTCCGCCGCTCTTTTCCGCTTCTTCTATTCTGGCATCCAAATCTTCTTTGGCATTGCCGAGAAAAGCATCCATAAACTTTTTCCCGACCGCCGTTTCCGAGAATCTTTGGAGTTCGGTTTCTTCTGCTTTGGTGAATAGCCGCGCACCGCCGTTTTTCTCATTCTCCTCTGATTTACCTGCGGTCTTTAAAACTCTCAGAGATTTCTGTCCGGCTTTTCCCTGAAAGTAAGCGATCAATCCGTTTACTTCCGCCGCCGTGAGTTTGTCGGTAAATCTCTGCATTAAATTTTCATCCGCCCAGAACTCGAACGTGAACAATTCCTCGGCGGCAATGACAATCTGTACGCTGACCGTTTCCCGCAGTTCGTCATAATGAGCTTTGACGAACGATTTTTGATCGGGCGTTAAGTCCTGATTGACCGCCAGCGCGTCGTCCAACATTTTCACCTGTTTTTGCCGGTGCGTTTCGTCAACCGATTTGGAAGCCCATGGTTTCTCTACCAAAACCCACGGATGCGCGGGCAGTGTCAGCTTGATTAATTTTTCGATTGATTCGACCGGCGACAAATTACGTTTAGCGGTTTGCGCCGCCGCAAATTGCGCCAGACCGAGCATCGCCGTCATTGTTAAAAAAGTTGTCAATATTTTCTTCATCATCTCTATTCTCTCCGTAAATGAATTTTTAAACTGAATGTTTTTCCGCCGAAACACTCGAAAACGGTGCTAAAGTTTCGTGTTATCCAATGGCTTGCCGCGCCTTTCTGCAACCGCGGTGTCGAACTGCTGCCGGGCAGAAATTCTAAACTTAAAAGATAAAATTTCAAAGCGCATTATTTTTTGTAGTTCTCAGCGACAAACTTATTGAAGAGTTTATTCAGATTCTCCGGTTGGTAGATCGCAAATCCGTCGGCATTAGGATTTTTAGACATCGCTGCGTTCACTTTACTTTTCTCATAGTCGTTTGTTTCTTGTAAGTAAGCAGTGATGAATTTTTTGCCGAGCGGAGTGGCGACGAATTTATCGTGTTCCGCTTTGTCCGCTTCTGTGAAATCCAGCTTACCGCCGTTTCCGGT
>JANOXW010000755.1:0-3604 GCA_031418635.1 Acidobacteriota bacterium | reverse complement strand
GCCGGCGGCGCGGCAAATGCGGCGGTCAACGTCGCTTCACTCGGCGGAAATGCAGTTTTGATTGGTGTCGTTGGAGAAGATTTAAACGGCGATGCATTGCTCAAAACATTGGGCGATTCACAGGTTAATTGTGATTTTGTGGTTGCCGATAAGAGTTTTCAAACTACTACTAAAGTTCGCGTTTTGGCTGGGCAAGACTTTGCGCCACGCCAACAAGTGATTCGGATTGATTACGAAAATCAGCAGAAGATTGACAGCACGTTGCAAAATAAATTAAATGAAAATTTACTTTCTGCCGCTGAAAATGCTGACGCAATTATCATTTCCGATTACAATTACGGTGTGGCAAATTCTCAAATCGCTAATCTCGCCAATAAAATTGCTACGAATAAAAACATTCCGTTATTGGTAGATTCGCGTTTCAGTTTGCGAAATTTTCCGAAAGCGACCACAGCCACACCGAATCAGGAAGAAGTCGAACAAATTTTGGGCAAAAATTTTACCGAACAAGATTGCGTCCAATTATGCAAAAATCTCGACTATCAATCTTTGCTGATTACACGCGGCAATAAAGGAATGATTTTGATTGAAAAAGACAAGCCAACGGTGAAGTTTGAAGCTGTTGGCGCAAAAGAACCGATTGACGTAACGGGCGCGGGCGATACGGTTATCGCCACTTTTGCCTTGAGTTTGGCTTCGGGTTTGAGTTTCGCCGAAAGCGCAAACTTGGCAAATCACGCGGGCGGAATTGTTGTTATGAAAAAAGGCACGGCTTCGGTTAGTTTGGACGAACTGCTAAAATCTTTAAAGAAACATACAACCCAATGAACTCAATAAACCCAACAAACTCAAAAAACTTCTTCGCCCCGATTTTAGATCGCACGCGCCTGATTGCACGAGTCGCGGTTGAGCGTCAGAAAGGTGCAAAAATCGTTTTGGCAAATGGCTGTTTCGACCTTTTTCACGTCGGACATATTCGCTATCTGGCGGGCGCAAAAGAGTTAGGTGATTGTCTGATTGTCGGCATCAACTCCGATGAACAAGTAAAAAAATTAAAAGGGGAAAATCGTCCGTTTATGCCCGAACAAGAACGCGCCGAAGTCCTTTCTGCCTTGCGTTTTATAGATTTTGTAACGATTTTTAATGAGCCGACGGTCGAAGAATTGATTCTCGCCATTCGCCCCGATTTTCACGCCAAAGGAACGGATTATACAACCGAAAGCGTTCCCGAACGCGAAATTGTTATCGAATGCGGCGGACAAGTAGCAATTGTCGGCGATGCGAAAAATCATTCGTCAACGGAAATTATCGGAAAGTTTTCAGAGTTGACAGAGTTGACAGAGAGTTGACAGAAAATTTATCAATGTTCGTTTGAAAAAACTCTTAACTCTGAAAACTTCCTGTCAACTTTAAGGAAAGAAAATGTTTGATGCACGGACAAAAACTGATTTGATTATCGAGGTTTGGGAAAAACTCGATTGCGAATCCGTTGGCGCGGCAGAGATTTCTGCGATTGAAACGGTTGTGCTTGAACGATTTGGCGATGGCGCGGTTGAATCGCCGATGATTATTGCGCGAATTTTGGCGGACGAAGGCGCGGAATTGCGGCACGCTGAAATTATGGAACTCGCTGTTCAGCGTCGCCTCGAATCGCCTTACGATGCGATGTTTCGCAATATTCTGAAATTTGCCGACTTCAAACAAACACTTATTTCAATTCGTCGCCTCGAAAATTTACGCCGAAAATTCACACAGGAAAACGACCGTGAAGGTTTGCGATTGATGCGCGAAATTACCATCGAAGGCAAACGTCGCGCTCAAATGATTGCTGATAATGAAAAGACTTCAGACGAAAAACGTGCCGAAAAACAAGAAATTGCCGAATGGTTGACGATTTGGTTGCAAAATCCTGAGATTTTTGAGAATTGGTTAATACTCCGACAAAATTCTGCTGATTTTATTGAACGTTTTGGTCAAGTTTAATTTTTAACTCATCAATTTCCAAACAAATTTTTAAATCTCGAAATAAAACGGCAAATTTTTGTTGTTTCTTGCGTCAACTTCTTACGAGTCTTAGATTCAATGCTTTACAACCTCTAAAGGCAAGGATAATATAATGAAAACAGGCGATTGGGTAACGGGACAAATTACATTGTCGGTCAACGGCGCACCTCTCGAAATGCAGATGACCGTTCCCGCTAAACCCGTCAAACCGCAAAGAATGTTGCCAATCTTTAGGCAGATAGCAAATTCTTTTACAGATTTGGGAATAAAAGCGATTGAGGAAGAGAACCAAAAAATCTCTTGCCAAAAAGGTTGCGGGGCGTGTTGTCGGCAACCTGTCCCATTGGCGGAAATCGAGGCTTATCAAATTGCCGAACTTGTTGAACAGTTACCCGAACCACGCCGTAGTAATGTAAAAAAACGGTTTGACGAAGCCGTCAACCATTTTAAAGCAATCGGTTGGTTTGAAAAATTGGAGAATTGTAAGGAAAAAGAAGAGATTGAAAAAACGGTTTTAGAGTATTTGTCTGAATATGTAGCGTGTCCGTTTTTGGAGGACGAATGTTGTTCGATTCACACGGAACGTCCGATTGGATGCCGTGAATATCTCGTAACTTCGCCCGCCGAAAATTGTTCCGAACCAACCGCGCAAACTGTTCGATTAATAAAACTTCCGCTTAAAGCATCGGACGGATTGCGTCCAGTCGGGCGAAGTAAAAATTTGCAAAAGTTGAACTTTGTGCCGTTTGTTCTCGCGCTTGAATGGGTGGCAAAATATCCCGAAAACTTCGCCGAAAAAACGGGCGAACAATGGATGGCGGATTTTTTTACGAGTTTGACGAAAAGCGAAATTCCGAAACATTAAGTGTTGACGAGCCAAAGCCGAGAACTATTTTAGGAGAAATAAAATGCCACTTACACTAGCAGAAACGAAAGGTTGTTGCCACGTTGCCTACGATGGCGCAACGGGTGAAAACTATCGCTTTCCCGATGGCGTAACGTGGTCGGTAAATAATCATTGGGCAACGAGAATGACGGGTTTCAAAGCCGCTTTGATGACTCCGCAAGGTCGGGATAATATGACAGTTTTAGCCTTTGCCGGAACTGATTCGATGCTAGATGTCGCAGTTGATATTGCTCAGTTATTGGGTGGACTTCCGCCACAGTATTCACAGGCTTTGTTTTTGACGAGTGCAGCACAGCGAAATGCTGGTTTGCGGTTACATCTCGCCGGACATTCGCTAGGCGGAGGCTTGGCAGCATATTGCTCGTCAATTTTGCGAATTCCAACTAGCACCATAAATCCGGCACCGCTTGTTGGCGGAGCAAATTTATCAGCTTTGTTTGCTAAAAATTCACAAATTACAAACTATATCGCGGCGGGCGGTGAAATTGTGAGTAGTTCGCCGGGAAGAAATCCGGGACAAGATGTTTCTGTTTCTTCAAGAGGTGGTTTTTTTGGATTTTTTACTGACCACATGCTATCAAATGTGGCACTCGAATATCCGTTACCTGTTAAGATATAACTTTTTATTAAGTAATTTGTAGTTATAAGATTCTGAATGTTCAGGATTACGTATTTATCCGTGGTAAAACATTG
>JANOXW010000754.1:0-8840 GCA_031418635.1 Acidobacteriota bacterium | reverse complement strand
GGTTTATTTCTTCTAAAAGGCTTACGAACTCTTTTAGATGTGTAAAACATTGTGTCGGGGTTAGGCACATCTTCAAGACCAAGGACGGTAATATTTTCTGTTTCAAGCAGTGTTTCAATTTCTTGTTGCGTGAGAAAAGGTTCGGGTTCTTCAAGGTGGAGACTTATCAATTCGGATGACAATTCAATTCCTAATAAATTTTTAATTTTACCAAACAAAGACTTTGGTTGAGCGGAATTGAGAGGCTTTTCGCAATTTTGACAAATCTCAGATGGTTCCGTAATTAGATTCAAACATCTACGACAACTTTTAGAATGTCCGTTTTTTACGGGTGAATTTATCATTTACCAATTTACAGCAGTTAAAAAAACTCTCCGTTGCATTTTATGTTTTCTAATGATTGATTTCAAGATAAATTCGTGGGGAAGACTTACTAAAACCGCATTGTAATATAAAAATGTTTGAACGCAAACAAATTTTTTCCACTCTTTGAGATTTTAAGTTTGTAAATATGTTTCGCGGTGAGAAGCAAAAACTGCAAATTCGCAAGAGATTTAACAAAACGCCAAACAAAAGCTGCCCAATCTCTGAGATTATCTCAAGAGATTGGGCAGAAAACTAATTGCAATAATATAGTAACTTATCCGGTGAACTTACTTATTTTTCCGCAATACCCACCATAAAATCGCTGATTGAGGATGTGTTGTTTAAAGTCGCACTCACATCATCGTAAATTACATCCGAACCACCACCGCCGGTTATATAGTATTGCGGTGGTAAGAATGCGGAAGCTAGATTTTGGGGAATATATGTGTTTCTGTTATACGGCGCAATAATAATATTGCCAATCACCTGTCCCGTACCGCCGCCGTTTCGTTCCCATCCTTCTTCACCGGTAACAATTATCATTCCCCTAAAACTGAAACTGCCTACGTTCGTCAGCTTTCCGGTTACAACCAAAATTCCGCCCCCGTCTGCTCCTATTTTACAACTGCCTTCGCAAAATGTGATTCCCCTTCCATCTGCAAATGTGCCAGGTGGGTTCTGACTAGTTCCTACACCAAAATTTGCTTGATTTCCAGTTGGATTAACGAAGTAACGCCCAGAGTTCCGAGCAGTTTGACGGAGTTGTGTAACGAGCGCGTCAAGAGCAGCCGGCGTCTGTTGCCAATCAGGCATAATGTTGGGGTCGAGCAATGCGGGCGGCGGTTGCATCTGCGCCGGATTGCCTGACGGAGGGTTGTTTGTAACATAATTGAGGCTACCTGTATTTGTTAATCCAAACGAAGGTACACACCCAGCAGGTGAACCACAATTACCACCCGAATAAGTAATCCCATTCGATGTTCCCGGCTCAAATCGGAACGGGGCTGTGAATGGACCTATCATAGTAGTTGCCGCCGCTGATGACAATCCGTTAAAGAAATTATTCTGAATGATGCCTTCGAGTTGCTTTCGCGCACTATTCGGACCATAGCCGGTAGCAATTACCTTCAACCGATAAGGTTTAACCGCCGTTATATATGCATAAAAGGCATTGTTTGTGGGTGTTGTGGTAAGATCTAACGAAACATCAGCACAGCCCGGACCGCCGGTCGTTCCCGAGCAAAGCTCCATCATACTTTCAAACAATTCATAGTTTTGTGATTGAAAAGTAACTAGCTTGTGTGCGCCTGCTGCTCCCTGTGTGATAGAACCCCAGATGCTCCGCACCGCCACACGGGGTAAAGTCATACGATAGTCTATCCGAAATTTTAATGCCGCCGCCGAGTTAGACGCGGGAAGAACTGCTCCACTACCAACAGTCACAATGCTAAAACTGCCGAGACTCGGATTGCTTGTGAAAGTATGCGTAGTGCTACCGGCATCGGTAAAAGTGATTTCGATTCTGTTAGCCGCTGTATTGTTAGGATAATATATTGTTTTACCATTGCCGGATATTGTTCCGCCGGAAAGGAAAATGCCTGATGTATTGAACGTCAGCGAGGCGGCAGAATTGTCCGGATCGCTGACCACGATGCTGTATGCCGCTCCCAATTTGGGATTATAAGTATTCGCCGGTTCGCCTATTACCACACGATCCGGCGTTCCGGTTGTTGGATAATTATATGTTATCCAAGCGGAAAGGCGTGATGATGTGTTTGGATCGCCCGAATAATTTGAAAGCGCAAGCGTTGAAGCCTTCGTATAATCAATGTCATCATTTGGATTGTTTGGGGTTGTATCAGTGTTTCCACGCAATACATTTATCGTTGATTGAAGTCCGCTCTCCGCGGAGTAGTAAGCCTTGGTCTCCGAAAGGACATCGGTGGAATTTTTTGAGTTGGCTCCGACAGCCGAGAGCATTGCAACACAAGCGATTCCTAACAGCACTGAGACCATCAATACTGTAACTAACGCCGCGCCTTTTTCCGGTTGATTGATTTTTAAGTTTGTTTTTCTTTCGATATTCATTTTATACCTCTCTTCTTTAAAAAATACAGCTTGCAAAAGCCGTATGACACAGGAGTGAACTGGTTAGACCTTCCTTATAAGCCCTTTAACTTTAAAAAGCAATGTTTTCTTCAATACAAATAAATTAATTTGATAAATTAACATTTTTAATCTACCAGCTACTAAAATAACTACTTTCGACATCAATACTGTCCCAACATATATGTCGAATTCCGCAAGGTAATATCGGATGTTACCTGCACTCTTTGATTGGTCGGTTGACCGCGAACATTAAAAAGTATCACTTGCAAGATAATGGTGATTCGTCCGGTATTGAGAGCGGCGGCACCCAGACTTGATGTGCCGTCAGGAGCATAATTGCGATAGACAAAATCAACATCACTGACCCGATTTATGATCCCTGATGTGATGCCGGTATTGGCATCATAACGGACGACCGATTGTGATGCCGAATCATAATAAAATGTTACATCCTCGTCGGGTCCTGTAGTCGCAAAATCATTATTGGAAGTGTTGGTGCGGAAATGAAGTCTTTTGTCGGTCGAATCCGCCAAAACAACACCGTTAGTTGTCAAACCGTAGCCCGAATTCCCAATTTCGCGCGACATAATATTGATTGCCGCCTCTGCCGATGTGATTGCGTCGGTTTTACTGCTCTCTCTTTCTCTCGTACCAAGCGCACTCGAAAAAGTAGCAACTGCCACACCCAAAATCACAAGGGTCAAAGCCATCGAAACTATCAATTCAATTAAAGAAAACCCGCCAATTCCTTCTTTATGAGTTAGAGTTTGTGCTTTTGCGGTATAAGCCGTTTCGTCAATTTTATTGCTATTTGTCATAATACTGATTCCCTCAATTTGACCGAACTCTTTGGATTGTTACGTCGGCTCTCAGATTTGCCAGCCAACCGTTCTCAGCAACTTGCGGCACGGCAACAATTCTTATTTCCTTATATCTGCAAAGTTCTTCAACACTGGACGGCGAAACATTAACTACCGTTACTGTAATGTTAAATACACGCCCATCCGCACTCGCTCTTGGTGGGCGTGTATGCGTCCCTACCCGCAAATCAGTGTCCCGATGATTATTTAAGTCCGCTGCCGTTTGAGCTCCCGGAATAAATTTAAGACTCCGGTAGTATTCCACTTCCGCTTGAAGCACCGAAAGTGCCTGTGCGCGCAAATTTTCCCCTCTGTTTAGCTTGACCACATAACTAAAAACCGAGAGAGTGCCGACACACAAAACGATCATTATCGAAGCGGCGACGATGACCTCGACGATGGTAAATCCATTTCGATGGTTGGAAGCCGTTTTCCTTTTCGCTGTTTTATTTGTAAATCTCATTTTTGCACCTTTCTCCAAACTGTTATGAAAGTTAATTTAATTTTTAGTTGACTACCGCTAAATTACTAATGTTGGCATTGCCGGGAACAGTCGTAACATTAGGGGTCGCAAAAGTCGGAACCGCGCCATTTCCCGGCAGAAGATTGACCGTACCGGTCGCCGTAACTAAAACGATGTTTGCGTTGCTGCTCGTCGCATTGTTTGAATTGCAGGTTCCGTTACAAATCAAAAAAATCGGGCTGACTGTTACATTATTTGCATCTTTAGCGATAGGTTCTCCCCTTTTGTTATAAGTAATAGTAACCGGAAAAACCATCGCGTTGCCGGTAGTGTTGGTTATCGTTACATTCTGACTGCTGAAGTTGTTTAGCGAATCGTCGCTCGATTCAAGTGTCCCGTTCAGATTAACATCGGTTGTCAATGTAAATGCAGTTGCACTGACTGTAACTTTCGCCATTTCCGCATTGGTTGCCACCCGGCGTTTGACCGAATCAAACCGCGCCCGCTCAAATGCTACCTTTAATTCCCGGGCAACATTCTGTCGTGATAATTGATTTTTCGGAGTTCTTAACTGCATCAGGGCAATCGAAGAAACAATGCCGATAACAACTATAACAATAAGGAGTTCCACTAATGTTACTCCGCTTTGAAGTTTGTAATTTTCCCTTGGCATAGTTTTATTTTTCCTTATAAAATTTTATAGCTTCTGCAAAACTGAATCAGGTTTTTCAAATTACCTGCTGTCCGGTTTATTTACTTTCTTACATTTAATTATTTGCTTCCGATGCGTCCGGCAAGTTCAAACATCGGACTATAAAGAGCCGCGACGATAAAGCCGACAAAAATCCCGACCGGCACAATCGAAAAATTCTGAAACCAAAACAGAACTGCTTCCAATTCGCGTTCGGCGCGGACTTCGACCACCTTGGCGTAATTATGAAATGTATTCTGCATATCGGCAGTTTTTTCAAATGTCATCAAAACACCCGCAAATTCTTTGCCCATTAAAAATGGATACGGCACAAACAATTTATGTAAATCGGTTGATTCGGTAACAAATCGGTGGCGGACGTGCATCAGCATTTGGGCATATTCGGGGTTATTGGAAGTTTCCGCTGCAACTTGAAAGCGTTCGGTCATCGAAGGAATACCGGCAGAAAGCATCGCCATTGTGCGAAGCGTCTGCGCGGCGTGATAATGACGGAAAAACGAACCGAAAACCGGCATTCTCAAAGACCAAACTTTCAAAGCATCACTGCCCACCGGTGATTTTGCCCACCGATAAAACATAACCGCTCCGATGATTAGCCCAATGATAGATGCAGCTCCCCACCAACTCGTCAAAAAATCCGAACCGACAATCATAATGCGTGTGATCAACGGCAGTTGTTTATCGTCGCCGGTCAAAAGCGATTCATATAGCTCGACCATTTTCGGCATCACAAAATATTCGACAATGCCGACCGCGACAAAACAAAAAGCGATCACGGCAATCGGATACATCATTGCCGAGCGGATTTTTGAACGAATCGAATCGGCACGTTTTTCAGCTTCGGCAAAGCGATGCAAAGTCAGCATAAAAGCACTTTTACTGTCTCCGCTTTCGGTATCGGTAGCAGTTCCGATCTCTTCGCCGATTCGCAGAGCGCAGATAAAGGTAACGGGGAAAATCGGTTTGCCCTTGTGATCAACTTGGGCAGCGAAGGCTTCCGATAAGCCCAAACCATTGATGACCATCTCACCGGCGTTGAGCAACGCAGTTCGCAAAACCATATTAGTTTGAGCAAAAGCCAACAAACGGCAAACCTGCGTCGGGCTTTCGCCGATTTCCATCAAATCGCCGAACTGTTCGGCAAGCGTTGCTAATTCGACGCTCGTCGGACGGCGATTTTTCTGACGTGCGCCTCGCTTTTCGCCAATTGATTGAACGCGGACTCCGGCGCGTTCAAGTTCTTTGGTAGCCAAATCCGCGTCCGGTGTTTGGACAAATCCTTTAACGATTCCGCCCAACGAATCAACGCCGGTAAAATCGAACCCGTTTTCTGAACGGGCTAAGTCGGCGTGGTTGAATTGAGTAGCAAAAGTTCCTCTCGACAGTTCGGAAGCCCGCACATTTCCGGCGTTTGTTGCGACGCGTCGCGTCGAGATGTTTAGCGGTCGAACATTGGAGGTCGTTGTTCCATTTCCGACAGTATTCGTATTGGCTTTAAATTCTTTCATAAATAGAGTTCCTCATAATTAAACATTCACAAGCAATTAGCCGACAATTTCACCTTCGATAATGTCCTCGTGATGATTAATCGTTTCCCGCACGACAGATGAAACCGTTGCCGAAGCCGCATCAGCAAAATTCTGGTTGGCGTGTTGCCGATTGCTTTCCACTAATCCGAGAACGGCGGCGACTTCCATTTCCGAAGTAATTCCGGCAAGAACCTTCTCCCGTGCGACAGTTTTCAACGGAATCATATAGCCTTTGCAAATAGCTTTTTGGACGACATCACGCGCCGAGAGGCTACGGTCTTGAATCCATTCCTTAACCTCGTCGTTAAAATAAAGCAGTTCCGCCATGGCAATACGTCCGCGAGTTCCCTTCTTAAAACAATCAGGACAGCCGACCGCTTTATAAACAACCTTTTCATATTCCTCTGACGGGCGCGAGTCAATAATTTTGCATCTAACGCATAGTTTTTTGACCAAAGTTTGTGCCAAAATCAGATTTAGACCGGTTGCCAGATTTTCGCGCGGAATTCCCATTTGAAACATTCTGGACAATGTATCTTCGACACTCGCGGCGTGAAAGGTTGATAAAACCAGATGTCCGGTCAAAGCCGCGTTGATGGCAACCGAAACATGCTCGGCTGAACGCAGTTCGCCGATGCCGATAATGTCGGGGTCGGCTCGCAGGCAGGAATAAAAAGCGTCCCACCAGCTAAACGGAGTATTCGGACGGAGACTCATCTGTGTGCGTCCGTGAGAGCGAATTTCAATCGGCTCGCCAATTTCGATAATTTTATAAATGTCCGGTTCTTCAAGCGCGGCGTAAACTGCTTCTAACGTATTCGTTTTACCCGATCCCGTCGCGCCTGTAACAACCAAAATCCCGCGTTTTTGTGAATAAGCCGCTTTCAAATCAACAATTTGGCGTGGCAGAAATCCAATTAAATTAATGTCCCGAATCGGCTTGAGTTGTGAACGCAAAACGATTGACGGAGCGTAAAGCGTCGGCTGCGAGGCAAAGCGTAATTCAACATCTGCCGGATGACCGTCGCGCAATGCCCGCACCTTGACGGTCGAGTCAATGTCCTTGAATTTCATCTTCGTAGCATCTTTGCCCGAAGTTTCTGCCATTCCCATCGCCAGTTGTTTGATTTTGATAAACGGTATATTGTCCCAACGGGTGAACATTTCGCTGTCGTAACGAAAACGAATACGTCCGGTCGGCTGTCCCGCCTCGATGTGCATATCGGAAGAACCTGAACGCAAAAACTCCATCAAGATCAGACGGATAAATTCTTGTGTTGTCAGCTCGGCTTCACTGCGCTTGATGTTGCGTTCGTATTCTTCCAGATTGGTCAGATCGAGCCATTCTTCGGACTCGTTTTGGAAATCAGCTTCTGATACTGCCTGTGCCGCCAATGATTCTTCTGGACTTAAAAATGTCTGACCTTCGCCCCAATTTTTTGTTTTCTGAGATTGTTTCTTTTGCTGGTGTTCAAGCACCAAAGACTGCGTTTGGGCGTTGTAGATATTAGCATGCAGATAAGCGTAAAAAGCCTCTTCAAGCAGCAGAAACTTAACGTGAAACGGAGTAACCTGCAAAGCCCGCACGACACCGTCGCGGTGGTCGCCATTGTTAATATGAACTAACCCGACGGTAAAATGTGGTGATTCGTATTTGCCCGTCCAAGCATTTAAGACAATCGCCTGATAGCGACTTGATGACTCTCTATTGAGATGTTGCGAAAACTGTTCTAAATCTTCTACCGTATATTGAGTTTCAAGACGCGGCTTTGCCAAGAGCGACATCTCTTCAGGCGAGGCGACATCTACCGAATGAGTTTCGCCGTTTATTTGCTGATCGGTAAGAAACTCCCAGTTTTCCTCTTCTTCTTTAGAAAGAATATAACTACTATCTTTGAGATTTTTCTCGAACATAAACTACATCCCCTTGATTTAAACTAAGTGAAAAAGGTCATTCTCCACAAAATACAGAAACAAACCTAATTTGGACTCGTATATTTTTATTACAAAAACTTCTTTACTTTTTACTTTTTACGGCTTCTTCTCGATTTTAAGCACAGGTGGCGATACCGATGGAATGTCGGTCGTCGCACCCGGAACTTTAACGGGTTCAAGCAAATCGCCGTAGGGTACGACTGAAACAGAAAGGGCAAAATAAAGCCGATTAATCTGATCCGAACGAACCTTTCGCTTAAATAAATAACCTAAAATCGGTATATCGCCGAGTCCCGGCGTTTTAGAAACCGTGTCGTTAGTTGAATCAACCGTGAAACCGCCTAAGATTACTGTTTTGTCTTGAGTCAGAATCAGCCGCGATTGAATAGAACGCTCATTAACGGTCGGTATGCCCTGACTGATGACGGACACATCAACCTCGTTAGATTGAAGCAACAACTCCAAATTAACGGCGACAGGATTTCCGTTGTCATCGTCAATGACGTGCGGCGTTACCGAAAGTTTGTTTGTCGCACCGATAAATTCGAGGTTTCCGGCAATGCCGCCGATGACGCTGCCCTGCGTCAAAACCGGAATCTGCCGACCGACTTCGAGTTCCGTCTGATCGCCGTCAAGGACTATTGCAAACGGTCGTGCTTTGATCGAAATGACACCGTTTTGCTGTAATGCTGAGGCTTGAATATTAAAATCAACCGTTCCGATAAGAGACGAAAAATCGAAAATTCCAGATAAAGGTGAATAACTAAAAAACTGTCCTTTAGGTTTTGGTTCGCCTTCGATGACTTTGCCATCAACAATTGTTGCTTGCAAACCAATATCACGCAGACAGTCTATATTCGCCGTAT
>JANOXW010000753.1:0-8951 GCA_031418635.1 Acidobacteriota bacterium | reverse complement strand
GTGCCAGCCGAACTTCGCGCCGGTTACGCGCTGATCGGAACGCACCGCGACGACCTCGATATTGTGTTTGACGGACACGATTTGCGAAAATATGGCTCAAGCGGTCAGCAACGAAGCGCACTTTTGATTCTACAACTCGCCACTTTATCGGTTTATTTTTCGCAACATCAAGAATATCCGCTTTTTCTGCTTGACGATATTGATGCCGAACTCGACTACAAACGCATCGGACAACTGCTTGAATTTTTACAAAACAAAACGCAGACTTTTGTAACAACCTCCAAGGAAAGTTTTGTCGAGCGATTTCGAGAAAACGCGGAAGTTTTTACAATTGAAAACGGCGCGGCAAAAACTCATTATAAATAAGATGTTTATTGCATTTCGGCACTGTCTAAATTTGTAAAAAAATGGTAGAATAACAGTAACTTTTAAGAAAAATTTAACATCAGAGGAATAACGAAATTGGCTAAAGCAAAAACAGAATACGGGGCAGATTCAATCACAGTTTTAGAAGGACGCGACGCGGTGAGAAAGCGTCCGGCAATGTATATCGGTTCGACGGGTGACATCGGCTTGCATCACCTTGTTTATGAGGTTGTTGACAATAGTGTGGACGAAGCGTTGGCGGGCTATTGCGACACGATAAATGTTGCCATTCACATGGACAATTCCGTAACCGTCGTTGATAATGGGCGCGGAATTCCAACCGGCATTCACAAAGAAGAAGGTCGTTCGGCAGCGGAAGTCGTGATGACGATTTTGCACGCGGGCGGAAAGTTTGACACAAACTCTTATAAAGTTTCGGGTGGATTGCACGGCGTTGGTGTCAGTTGCGTCAACTTTTTGAGCGAATGGCTACAACTTGAAATCTGGCGCGACGGCAAAACTCACGAACAGGAATATCGCGCCGGAATTCCGGTTGCGCCACTCAAGCAAACGGGAAAAACCGATAAACGCGGGACTAAAATCACGTTCAAGCCGGACGGAACTATTTTTGATACGGAAATTTACAGCTTTGACAAACTCTCGGAACGCTTGCGCGAAAAAGCGTTTTTGAATAAAGGCATCCGCATTTTTATCAAAGACGAGCGCGAAGAACCGGAAAAATCGCACGAATTTTATTACAAAGGCGGCATTGCCGAATTCGTCAAGCATTTGAACAAAAACAAAAATCCGCTGCACGACACGCCGGTTTATGTCGAGCAAGTGAACGACACGCTTTCGATTGAAGTAGCGATGCAATACAACGACAGTTACGACGAGAAAGTTTTCAGTTTTGCCAACAATATCAACACGGTTGACGGCGGAACGCATCTGTCGGGTTTTCGCGGCGCGATTACACGGACAATCAACGCTTACGCACAAAGTTCGGGTTTGGCAAAGGATTTTAAAAGTTCGCTGACCGGCGACGACGTGCGCGAAGGTTTAGTCGCCGTCATTTCGGTCAAATTGCCGCAACCACAGTTTGAAGGTCAGACCAAAGGCAAACTTAATTCGGATGTCAAAGGCGCGGTCGAATCGTTTTTAAACGAACATCTCGGCGAATTTTTTGAACAAAATCCGATAATAGCCAAGAAAATCGTTGGCAAAGCGATAGACGCGGCACGGGCGCGTGAAGCGGCACGAAAGGCGCGGGAAATTGTCCGCAAAAGTGCGCTCAGTTCATCAACTCTGCCCGGAAAATTGGCGGATTGCCAAGAGAAAGACCCGGCATTATCAGAGCTTTACTTGGTCGAAGGAGATTCAGCCGGCGGTTCAGCCAAGCAAGGACGCGATAGAAAAAACCAAGCGGTTTTGCCACTCAAAGGTAAGATTTTGAACGTCGAAAAAGCGCGTTTTGACAAAATGCTCGGACACAGCGAAATCAAGGCGATGATTACCGCGCTTGGCACGGGAATCGGCAAAGAAGATTTTGCTTTGGAGAAACTTCGCTATCATAAGTTAGTTTTAATGACGGATGCTGACGTAGATGGGTCCCACATCAGAACTTTGCTTTTGACATTTTTCTATCGGCAAATGCCTGAACTTATCGAAAACGGGCATATTTATATCGCGCAACCGCCGCTTTTCAAGGTTAAAAAAGGTAGAAAAGAGGAATATATTAAAGACGAAACCTCGATGTTGCGCTATATGATGAAACAGGCGACTACTGATATTGAACTCAAATCTATCGCTAACGGCAAGGTTTATGAAGGGCGCGAACTGTCGAAATTGCTTGAACAAGTTACGGAATACGGACGTTATTTTGCTCGTTTTGCGCGTCGTTTGAACAACGATGAGAAACTTTTGAATGTTATTCTCGAAGCATTTAGCGGCAAAGACGGGATTTTGACGAATCAGAAAATGAAACTGCGGCAGATTTTTGAACAGGAAGATTTAATCGCTGAAATCGAGGGCAAAATTGCCACCGCGGGTTACAAAACCGAGTTGATGAACGACGAAGAACACGGACTTGCGGAAATCGAAATTACATACTCCAACGGACAGACGCTTCTGTTTGATTGGAATATGGCGAGTTATGTCGAATTTCAAAAAGCCGTCGAACTCAAAGGGAAGTTGGAAGCCGAATTTCCCGCGCCGTTTATTTTTGGCGAAAACGGCAAATCGGAAGAAATCGCTTCGCGCCAAGATTTGCTTGAAAAAGTTCTCGCGGCGGCGAAAAAAGATTTGACAATTCAGCGTTACAAAGGTTTGGGCGAGATGAATCCCGAACAACTTTGGGAAACGACGATGAATCCCGAAGGACGAACACTGTTGCAAGTCCGCATCGAAGACGCGATTGAAACCGACGCGATATTCACGATTTTGATGGGCGACCAAGTTGAGCCACGTCGTAAATTTATTGAAGACAATGCGCTTGATGTAAAGAATTTAGACGTTTAAAAAATACTCTTTTTGAATGGACAAACAAAAAGTGTGTGGCTAAAACCACACACTTTTTTATTTGTTTAGTGAAGATTTTGCTTTCACAAAATCTTCTAAGTTACTTAATTCCATTACATATTAACTATGTGGAATCAGCAGGTTTATTTTTGTCTAATGACTGAAAACGGCTCATCATCTTCAGGATCGGCTGATACGTTAGAACCACAGAAGATGCCTGACTCTGATCTGGAGAGTATCACATCTGCGACTCCGGGAATTAAAACGTGAACACCGTTGACTTTTAATGTTCCACCATTGCCGGAAGCAGTTCGGAATTGTTCGTTAATGATCATTTGTCCGCCATTCGCCATATTTACCATTTGATTGGTTCTAACCGTTTGATCAGGATTCAACATAATCGGGATAAATGTGCCGTTCAGACGCAGATTATCAATCATCACTCCACCCAAACAATCAGGTGGCGTATTTGCCGCCGGACAAGTGCATTGCGTGCTAACCGGAATAAGCGAAGCCGTAATTAGCTCACCATTAACTGCAAAATTCAGGGTCTGGATAATCGCTTGTGAACGACTTTGGTCAAATGCTGCCTGCGCTGTCGCATCGAGATTGGCAGTTGTCAGAGTTCCCCCAAACATACTACCTGAAGGCAATGATCTATTAAGAAAACCGCCATTTGAAGACAGATTACCAGTATCGTTAAGGATACCACTCATTGGCGACACACTACCAGTAATAGAGGTTGCTCGTCCACTAAAACTAGTAAAATTTGGAGTCGGCGTTGGAACTGGCGTTGGAGTCGGCGTTGGCGTTGGCGTTGGTGTTGGTGTTGGTGTTGCACTTGGAGTCGGAGTCGCTGTCGGAGTTGGTGTTGCACTTGGAGTTGGTGTTGCACTTGGAGTTGGCGTTGGCGACGGAGTTGGAGTTGGTGCTAAACAACGGGCGCGGACATTCGCAGCGTGGAACGTGCTGGCTGCTCGTAACGTGAAATCTACTGCTAGATTCGGATCAATCGGCGTAAATGTTACTACCACCGGATTAAAAGTGCCGGCTGTGAATGCCGGAATACTGACAATTGCATTAACCGGTGTTCCACTAACAGTTAAAGATTGCAAACCAGTTCCGGCATTAACGTGATCAACCGTAACCGAACCCGAACCACTTGATACACCATACGAAACAGTTCCACCGGGGAATAAATTACCCTCAGTAACCGTCGTCGTTGGTGTGCAAATATTTTGTTGCGCCATTGTTTGTCCGCTAAAAAGACATAATATGCCAAATAGCGCGAAAAAACCTATCTGTAAAAACAATCCAAGATTGTTTTCTTTAGTCGTTAAAATCTTCTTAAAAACACTTTTTAAATTTCTCATTAATAGGGTCTCCTAATTTTTGTTTTTGTTTTTCAACCTAATTTAAATAAACGAATTGGCAAACAGTTAGAAAATTAGAAAACTAATTTTCGACTGCATCTGCTTGAAAAGTTAGGTTGATTGTAACGCCGACACGTGGAAGTGTTGTTGTTAGGATAATTTTGTTCTAACTTTATTAAAAGTTGCTAAACCACAATCTTATACCTATACTAAAACAATTGCACTTAGTCAAACGGACAGCCACTTGGCGAAAAACTTTGCAAACAGATTTTAATTAAAATTACTCGTTGAAATGTCGAGTTTAAGATAAGAGATGTTATTCGATTAGAATATATTTCTTAACATTAGCCTACCGGAAAAAAACATAATTTAAACCGGTAGAATTATATTAAACTATGTTGTTTTAATATTCAAGCACTTTTTTTTTAAAATAATAAAGTTTTAATAATGGTGTAAGATGTGAAAATAAAAGAGTTTAGAGCATCAAAGCTGGTAAAAGAACGACTCTTGAATTAGTAGTGTGAGAAAATAAAATCTGCAAATTTCTTTGTTCTTCTGTAAATGTAATAAACTTCATGATGAAATCTTGTGAGTTACAATTATTTATTGTCTAATGCTTCAACGCCCGGAAGAGTATCGCCGGCGAGAAATTCGAGAGTTGCGCCACCGCCGGTTGAGATGTGTGAGATTTTGTTCGCAAGTCCGGCTTGGTTGATGGCGGAAACCGAATCGCCGCCGCCGACGATTGACGTTGCGCCTGCGTCGGTTGCGTCGGCGACGGCTTGGGCAATCGCCAATGTGCCTTCGTCAAACGGTTTTTCTTCAAACATTCCCATCGGACCGTTCCAGACAATCGTCTTTGCGCCCGTCAACGCACGTTTGAAAATCCCGACGGTTTCCGCGCCGATGTCTAAACCGACCAAGCCGGTGTTAGTAAAATCAATCGGAATAGTTTTGCGCGAATTTAACGGATCGTAGCTGTCCACGACTTGATGGTCAGTTGGCAAAATGAGTTCGATGCCTTGTTCGTCCGCCATTTTTTCCATCTCCAAAGCCTTCGGCATCATCTCGTCTTCGACCAACGATTTGCCGACTGTGTAACCATTCGCCTTGAAAAATGTGTAAGCCATCGCGCCACCGATGAGCAGTTTGTCAACCTTGCGCTCAATCAAAGATTCGATGACGGGAATTTTGTCAGAAACCTTTGCGCCGCCCAAGATAGCGACAAACGGACGTTCGGGATTATTCAAAGCCTTGCCGAGAAATTCGAGTTCTTTTTCCATCAGCAATCCTGCCACCGAATCTTCGACAAACTTTGTAATGCCGACAGTCGAGGCGTGTGCGCGATGCGCCGTGCCAAAAGCGTCGTTGACATAAACATCGCAAAGTTCGGCAAGCTGTCTGGCAAATCTGTCGTCATTGTTTTCCTCTTCAGCGTGCAGGCGCAGATTTTCAAGCAATAAAACTTCGCCTCTTTTTAGTTGGTTGACTTGTGCTTTTACTTGTTCACCGACACAATCACTCGCAAAAAATGTTTGACTTATGCGTTCTGCAAAATCCCCAATAACTTCTACACCTAAAATTAATTCTCTTGACGAAATTTTTCTTTCTAATACAATACGACCAAGAAGACCTTTGAGATATTCATAAACGGGTTTCAAACTGTATTTGCCCGCGTCATACGGCATTCCTTTTTCTTCTGCTTTTTTTTTATCCTTCAAAGGTCTGCCAAGATGCGACGCGAGAATGACTTTTGCACCTTGTTCGATGGCGTAGTTTATCGTCGGCAACGCGCCCGTGATGCGCGTGTCGTCCTCAATCGCGCCGTTTTTTATTGGCACATTAAAATCCACTCGAATGAAAACTCTTTTGCCTTTAATATCAATGTCTTTTATCGTTTTTTTGTTCATATTCCCTTGTATTTATTAACTCACCTTACGCAGTCTGTCTTTCTTTAAGTTAACGATCCGCCAACCATAGTTGAGATTTCATCAACCATAGTTGCAACCTCATTAACCAAGGTTGATGCTCCATCTACCCAAGTTGAAACCTCGTCAACCATGGTAGATGCTCCATCTACCATGGTTGACGGAGCATCTACCGAAGCAGAAACTTCGCCAACCGTAGTTGACGCTTCATCTGCTACGGCTGATGCTTCATCTACCGAAGCAGAAACTCCATCAACCTAAGCTGAAACTCCATCTACCCAAGTTGAAACTTCATCAACCTTGGTAGAAACTTCAAATATCAATATAAACGCCGTATTCTAATCTCCGAAGGATACCTGCCAAGAGGAATATACTGGGAATATTCAGCCATACTCTGCCATATTGGGTCTGAATGTGTGCCTCCGAAGTTAGAAACTTTACATTCTGTAAAAGAACCTTTTTCATTCATTAAAACCAAATTGCGCTGTGGTTCGTCTATCTATCGAGTAGACTATCCAACCGCGTAAGTTCAATTATTAAATAAATTTTTGACGGATTCTTTTCTTAAAAACCGCCAAGAAATAATTGTAAGAAACCCGAATATTAAAATTTCAGCTAATCTAATAAACAAAACCAAGTATCGAAATTCAATGTCGGAAATCAGCATCAAAATCAAATCAACCGCAAATCTGAGTAAATGAATTATCAATAAAATTAAACTCGTTCCCAACCATAATTTTCTCGCCCATTTTTTTGCTAAAAAGATGCCAATGGAACTAATGCTTACAATCACTCCCAAAATTGAAAATAAAATGATTGCGAACCAGAGAGTTTTTACAGTTTTTCCTGTTTCATTCTGCCAAAGCAATTTATGCGGTAGTGCATAGTAATCAAAGGTCGTAACCAAACCTTGATAAGTGTTAAATGAGAAAATTACAACGGCAAAATAAATTAATGCCAAAACTAAAATGCAAATTGCCAGTATTTTAATTTTACTCATTCAAAAAATCTAAAAAAAGCGTTTAATCTGAGCAAAACTATCATACATCACGATTTGCCCTGATTAAAACGCTCTAAATTCAAGAAATTCCGCTGAATTATTTCAAATTAGCCTGCGATTTGGAAAAAACCTTGTCGTTGCGAAAAGTGATGATGACAAACGAGAAATTTTCGCCTTGCCATTTATAGGTTTCAATCTTGTATTTGCCAATTTCGGAACTGCTGACTTGTTCGCCTTCGCCGCCCAAAATTTGTTCAACTTCACTTTTCGACATACCGTTTTTTAACTGATTGTAGTCATTCAAAGTCAGCGACGCGGTTTTGTCCGACGATTTTACCTTCGGCGTTGCCGTATTTGCCACAAACGGCGTTGCGGCAGGTTTCGGAGCATCTTCTTTTTCATCGAGTTTCAGGTTTTTCAAAAACGGACATGAACAGCCCAAAACCACGAATAAAAGCGCAACCAAACCAAAATTTAACGAGTTTTTCATTTTCCCTCCAACAAACTTTATTTTGTGCAAATACAATAATCCAATCCGCTTTATATGACAAACCCCGGACGCGATTGATGTTCTTTTTCTTCCCAAACAATCGCAATTTTATCAATCGCCAAATACGCCACGCGGTCATTTTCGTCGCGTAGATATAAAATGCCTGACTTTACATCAACCACTTCGCCGCCAAACGTCGCGTTTGCGCCGCACGACACTTCAACCTTTTTTCCCATTAACTGTTTCAAAAATTCTTCCATTCTTTAATCTCCGTAATTATTTTCTTAAAAATTGCTATTGTGCATCGCTGCTTTTCTGCCCGCCGAAACCCAACGGCTTTCGGTTTGCTGTGTTTTGTTAGGTTCGGGTTGTTTATCCGAAAAAGCGATAGCCGATGCAATCAAAGCTAAATCTTGTGTTTCTTCATCGATCTCTTGGGCTTGCTTACGTTCATTAAAACGCGCAATAAAACCCGTGTCGAGGTTGCCTGCGATAAATTCCGCATCTTCGACAATTTCGCGGAAAAACGACAGAGTTGTTTTGATGCCGCCGACTTCGTATTCACGCAACGCACGGCGCAGACGGTCAATCGCTTCGGCGCGAGTTTTGCCATAAACGGCGAGTTTTGAAATCATCGGATCATAATAAATCGAAACTTCCGCGCCTTCGTAAATTCCGCCGTCGTCGCGCACACCATTTCCCTGCGGAACTCTCAAGCGCGTGATTTTGCCCGGCGAAGGCAGAAAATTATTTTCCGAATCTTCGGCATAAACGCGGCATTCAATCGCGTGTGTGTTCCACGAAATATCTTCTTGCAAAAAGGAAAGTTCCGCGCCGTTTGCCACACAAATTTGTTCGCGCACGAGGTCAATGCCCGTAACGAGTTCGGTTACGGGATGTTCGACTTGCAAGCGCGTGTTCATTTCTAAAAAATAAAACGATTTATCCAAATCAGACACGAGAAATTCAACCGTTCCCGCGCCGACGTAATCAACTGCACGAGCAACTTTTATCGCGCATTCGCCCATTTCTTGACGCAACGCGGCAGAATTTATCGGCGACGGACATTCTTCGATAACTTTTTGATGCCGACGCTGAATCGAACATTCGCGCTCTCCGAGATGAACATAATTTCCGTGAGTGTCGGAAAAAATCTGAATCTCGATATGACGCGGACGAACAATCGCTTTTTCGACATAAACCGCATCATCACCGAAACTTGCGGTCGCTTCCGATTGCGCGGCTTCGAGCGCGTTTTTCAAATCGCCTTCGTTTTC
>JANOXW010000752.1:0-2520 GCA_031418635.1 Acidobacteriota bacterium | reverse complement strand
CTTTGATTTTACGTTGCAAAACCCGAACTGTCTAATATGGTTGAAAAAACAAACTGATTTTCCAAACAAAAATCGTCGTCGGCACATTACACTTGTGTCATTTGTTTAAAATGTCTTGCCAAGTAAATTATCAATCTTCTTGGAGATTTTCTTTGTAATCTTGATGATGTGTCAGATTGGTTGCAAAGTCGTGAATATTTGAGGAAATGATAAAATTGGAAATCGGTTTTCAAGTAACACCAAACTACACTTGAGTCTTGAGTTGAAAATCAAGCTGGGCGCATAGCACGCGGATAAACGCCGATTGGACAGATTTTCACGGATTTCTTTTGAAATGATTTGAAAACGCGCCAAAAATATATTTGAAATAATCAGCGCAAATCTGCTAAATCAGTGAAAATCGGCGTGCTATTTCTGTTTTATTTCTAATCAAAACTCAGACAAATTTCGAGAAAAGATTTAGCCGCGGATTGATGTTACTGATTTGTTTTCAGCACTACTTTACGACTTTACTGCCATAAAGAAAGTAGCCTAAATTTCTTGAACACCGAGTTCTGCGACGGCTTCGTCCAAAAGCACATCGTCAACTCGTCCGAGTTCCGCCATTTTCCGCGCCATTTTATCGGCGACTTCCTGAACGCTGTGTCCGTTATGACCTTTCACCCATTCCCACGTTACATCGTGCTTTCGTGCAGCTTTATCCAATTTCGCCCACCATTCGTGATTAGTTTTTTTGCGAAAATGTCCCGTCATCGTTTGCACGACATAGCGCGAATCGCTCAAAAGCCGAACTTTGCAAGGCTCACTTAAATTCTTCAAACCGATTTCCGCCGCCGCGATTTCCGCCTGCTGATTAGTCGCGTTTCCCAAATATTCACCAAACGCCCGCCAATAGCCGCGATAACCAAGCACGGCAACCGCCGCCGCCCGCGGATTTCCTTTGCCGTTTCCCAAACTCGAACCGTCACAAACTATTGTTACTTCTTTCATATTTGGAACGCCGTCATCTTGACGGCAAAAATTGCGTCAGCAATTTAGATATACCACTTTGAGCGAAATTCAGGCGAAGAAATCTTTCGCCAAAGAGGTAATAAAAACTTCAACCAAAAATGCGTAGAAACCAATCCAATTACAACGCTGAGAACAGTCGCAACCAACAAATTGCCGATTAAACCGTCCCACGAATAATAGGCACTAAAACAAGTCGTGTGGTAATAAGCGAACGGAAAGCCATAATCTACATATCCGATGCCAAAACCGTCTTTCTTCACCTCTAAGATAAAAACAGTTATTACGAAAAATAAGAAATAAGTCAGCAAAAATGCGGCAATAAATATTTTATGTTTTATCAAATTTTTCATTGTGCTTCATTTCCTCCAACCGAAACAACATTATCAACATAACCTTCAAACGTATCGTCGTGCGAAATGATAAAAAGTTGGTCGAATGTTTTGCGTTCGGTAATATGGCTGATTTGCTCGGCTAATCTTTCGCGTCTTTCCGCGTCCATATTCGTCGTCGGTTCATCAAAAAACGCGAGGCGAACATCGGAAAGTTGTTTTAGCAACGCTAATCTGACCGACAATGCCGCCGCCATTTGTTCGCCGCCGGACAGATTTATAAACGGACGGTCATAGCCGTTTTCTTCCAGCGAAATGCCGTAATCTTCCGTCCATTTGAGCGTTCTTTCGGCGTTTCCCGATATTTCACGAAACATCTGATTGGCTTCCATCGAAACGTGATAGACATAGTTTCGCGCCACTCGCGGTGCGGCTTCTTTTAATGTATCACGGATAAATTTCGTCGCTTCACCAATTTTTTCAAGCCGTTCTTTTTCCTGAAATTCGCCCTGCATTTCTTTGCGAATTTCCGCCAAACGCTTTAATTCACCATCGAGTTCGGCGGCACGTTTTTTGGCATTTTCCAAATTCGCCCGCGTTTCCGTCAAACGTCTTTCCGCTTCTAAAAGCAATGCTTTTTCCGACAAATGCGCGTCGCGGTCATAATCTTTGCTCGCCGCCGAAAATTCTTTTTCGGCTTTTTTTAATTCCGTTTGCAACCACGCAACTTCCTTTTTCGCCGCCGAAAATTCTTTTTCGCGTTCCGTCAAAGTTTTGGCAAGCGATTCATTTGACAAAAATTCCCGATGCGCTCTTTCGGTTTTTTCGCGCTTCTCGGAAAACTCTTGCCAATTCGCGTCCAAAAACTGATACGAAGCTAATTGTTCAGTCAAAATGCCACGATCATTTCCCAGACGCTCCAGATTTTTCTCAACTTCTTTAACTTGTTGTCGGATGTTTATTTCACGATTCGCCTCAATTTGAAGCAATTTAATTTTGGCTTTCGGATTGTCCAAAACCTTCAATTTATTCTCGATTTCGGCTAAATCAGTTTCGGTTTTTGATAAATTTTCGGATTGTTTTTGTAAAGCAAGTTGTTTTTCTCGCAATCTTTTTCCTTCATCAATCACAGTTTCTTTATGTTCTTCCAACTTTTTCAAAACAGCCACAGATTTTTCTG
>JANOXW010000751.1:0-3032 GCA_031418635.1 Acidobacteriota bacterium | reverse complement strand
GAAAATCCGTGTCGGGCGCGTTGGCTGATTCGATCCAGCTTTTTAAGTTGATGCCGCGTGTTTCGTTTATTTCGTAGGTCATATAAAAAAACTTACCGCTAAATACACCAAACACGCTAAATAAAATCAATAATCTTTTCGCGTGTTTAGCGTATTTAGCGGTTGAAAAAACTATTTCAAAAATGGATTGACGCGCGGTTTTTGCCAATCTGTAACCATTTTTCTAAATTCGTTGATTTGCCCGTCGGTAAAAAAATTTTGCGAAACTTTCCAAATATGTTCCCAATCAATCGGATAATGTCGCGTAAGAGTCGCCAAATCTAATTCGTAACGACCAATTTTATTAAACCTTCCTTTTTGATAGAGATCAACAATCGTGGCGAATCGCATCAAAATAAGTCCGTTGACGGTCGCAATAGGATATAAACCTTCGGTGAAATTATATTCAGTTGATTCGTGTTCTTTGACATAATCAAACAAAGTGTTTGAGGTTTTTAGAAAATCAATGCTCATTCCTTCAAACACGGCGTTAGTAAAATTTACGTCTTTGTTTGTGATCTCGACGTAATCAATAATTTTTTCCAATTCCGTAACCGAAATCAAAATATCGAGGTCTTTCGTGTTGCGGTCTTGGATATACGCCAGATATGCGATGCCGCCGACAATGCAGAAATCAACTTGCTTTTCTTTGAGCAAGTTAAGAAATTTTATGATCAATTCAGGCAACATATCGTAGTCAATCGGAAAGCCATCGCGCCAATTTTGGATATTAAAAGCGTTTGCATCATAGATAGATTGGCAAATCGCTAATTGATGCGTTCGGGCGGCAAATGTCGGTTCGATGAATGGATAATTTCGCATCTTTTAACTTCAATTTTAACACATTCTTTTGCCTTAAAGTAATCCAATCTCCTGCAAATCGGTAATCGGTTCTTCAAACGAACACGAACCGAACGAGATGATGTTTTTTTCGCGTAAGAAATGCAGTTGCGATGTGCTGATGAAATATTTCTGCCACCAAATGCCGTTATCGTCAAAAGTAAAACTTTCCGCCGATTCATTTTCGAGAAGTTCGGCGATAAGATTTGGTTTATAACTTTGACGCAAGAAACCTGCGGCTAAAAAGACGTTGAGAAAACCGTTCATCGTGCCTTTGGGCGCGTCTAATTCATATGTCAAAGGCTTAAAACAACGCAACGGATGATGAAGCCCGGCAGTCGCTTTGAATGGAACATTTGCCGCTAGACAAGTTCGCATAAACCTTATGATTTGTTCGGTTTGTGGGAAAGCATCAGCAGTTATGCCGCCGGTGCGAATCTTGGCACGTTGTCCGTTTATTGCCAGCGTTGCCACCAAATCAGCTAAGTTTATGCCCAACGGAATCTCAAAATAAGCGTCAAATTGCAGCGGAATAAATTCGGAAATATCTTCGATTAACTCGCTCGAATCGGCTTTTATTTCAATCGCGTCGCAAATAACATTTGGCGCATTTTCGGCATTAAAATCCTCAATCTGACGAATCGTTTCGCTAATGTCGTCGCTTGCCAAAACGCTCAAACGCCAAACATCCGTTTTATCTTTTGAAAAAAAATCGCGTCCGCTTGCCAAAAGCTCTGGCAAACGACGAAGCGGCACGACAAAACGCCCAAGCATCCAATTGTAATTACTGTTTTTGTAAGTCGCGTAATTGCCAACGGCTTCCGTCATCGAAAGCGCGGCAGGCGGAAAAAGTCCTGCATAATCAATAATTTCGAAAAGTAATGCGCGAACTGATTCTTTAGGTTTCGTGTCTGTCATTCAGTCTGTCATTTTACGACATAATGCTAGTTCTTGGTAATGCCAAAGAATAAAAATAGTTGTATGCGTCATTTTTGAGCATTTGTTTGGCAGAAGCCGGCGCGTTTCTCAATCAATTTGCGCCCTTGCTCACGCGCAGGCTTCTGCTGTTTGTAAAAAAAACTTTCGAGTGAAATTGACCTTTGACACGCGCCTCAAGTATAATAATCGTTTTTCGACTTGCAAGGATTTCTTGCTTGGAGAGTGAAAGGAGATAACAAAACAATGAGTTACGCAATTATCAGAACAGGCGGAAAACAGTTTGCGGTTGAAGAAGGTCAAACTTTGCGTGTGCCTTCGATTGACAAGAAAGCCGGCGACACAGTTGAAATCGAAACCTTGCTTTCAGGCGAAGGCAAAGACGTAAAAATCGGCGGTTCAACTATCAATGCAACGGTTGTCGGACACGGACGCGGCGAAAAAATCATCGTTTTCAAGAAAAAACGCCGCAAACAATACAAACGCCGTCAAGGTCATCGTCAAGATTACACGGAAATTACAATAGACAAAATTTAATTGGAGGAAACGGTCTTTGGTCTTTAGTCTTTGGTTTTAATCAATTAAAACCAAAATCCAAAATCCAAAATCCAAAATCGAAATATGGCTCATAAGAAAGGTGTCGGCTCGTCGCGCAACGGACGCGACTCAAATGCACAAAGATTAGGTTTAAAGAAATTCGGCGGCGAGCATGTTCTCGGCGGCAACATTTTAGCGCGTCAACGCGGCACGAAATGGAAACCGGGCAAAAACGTCGGACGCGGCAAAGATGATACGCTCTTTGCGCTGATTGAAGGCTTTGTCAAATTTGAAAATAAAGGTCAAAAAGGCAAATTTATCAGCGTTTATATGGACGGTGCGCCCGAATTAGCCCCGAAAGCCGCCTAAGTGTAGTAAGCAGAATCAGTTGCAGAAGGCAGTTTGTCTGCAACTTAAAATTTGTAAATAAAAAACGATGCTGAGAATATCGGCATCGCTTTTTTTGTTTGTGAAACATTACAAATCTTTTTGTCGCTGAGGCTGAACATCTAAGTTCGATTTTATTTTCCACATTTGTTTATTAAGTAACAAGTCCGAAATAAAGTGAATCATTAAGGTAAAATCGTATAAGATAATTTCGGCATTGTTGGATGCCTTAAAAGTCTCTTTTCATCAATCTCTGTGGCTAATGATGGTTGTTTGAGTGGATAGAATTTTCG
>JANOXW010000750.1:0-1806 GCA_031418635.1 Acidobacteriota bacterium | reverse complement strand
TGTCGTCAGACCTGAGCATATTATTGACGTTATCTCGCAAGAATCGCGGATTCCGAAAGATATGATTTTCCGCGACACGACCGACCGTTTTTCCGAGATGGAAAATCTGTTGGCGCATCGCGTTGTCGGTCAAAAAGAAGCCGTCAAAGCCGTCGCGCAACGCTTGCGCCTGAACAAAGGTCCACTCAAAGACAATCATTTCGCGCCCGACGGAGTTTTATTATTTCTTGGTCCGACGGGCGTTGGTAAAACGGAGTTAGCGAAAGCGGTTGCCGAATTTATGTTCGGCGACGAGCAAAAAATGATTCGGATTGATATGTCCGAATACGGCGAAGGCACAGTCGGCATCGAAAAACTTATCGGAATGCCGCGCGGCATTGTCGGCAGTGAACGCGGCGGAATTTTGACCGAACAACTGCGCGAAGACCCTTATACGGTTTTACTGCTTGATGAAGTCGAAAAAGCCAATCCGTATTTGATGAATATCTTTCTCCAAGCCTTTGACGAAGGTTGGATAACGGACGGACGCGGCAAAAAGGTTTATCTGTCGGATGCCATCGTTATTATGACTTCAAATTTGGGTTCGGAAAGTTTCAAAAAATATGAAAAACCACTCGGTTTCGGACAAAAATCGTTAGGCGACATCCGCGAAATCAAAGGCGCAGTGATGAAAGCCGCTGAACAAAGATTCTCGCCCGAATTTCGCAATCGGATTGATGAAATCATTATCTTTTCGCCTTTGACAATGGACGAAGTGCGCGATATTGCCAAAATCTATTTGAACAAACTAAAACGAAATATGGAACGACAAGGCAAGCGTGTCGAAGTAACCGAAAGCGCGATTGATTTGCTGACCGAAAAAGGTTTTAGTCCGGCTTATGGCGCACGTTTTCTCAAACGACACATTGACCAAAACGTCAAACTGCCGATAACCAACGCTTGGAAAACGGCGACAAGATTTTCGGTTGACGCGGAAGACGGCGAAATTGTCGTTAAACCGATGGACACTTTTAGTTTGAATTAAACCAATTTAAAATATTTGGAATCTGTGGCTTTGGTGATAAAATGTCATCAAAGCCTTTTTACTGAGGAAATACAAAATGCTTGAAACCTATAAAGCTACGTTGCACGGCGATAAAATTGTATGGGAAACTGATGTGCCGACAATTTTAGAGAAAGAAAATTCGATTGCTGTTTATGTAACTATCATTAATGAAGCGAACGTAAACGATTTGCCAAACGGTGAAAAGATGGCAAAAGTCTTAAAAAAATTAGCTGTCAAAGGCGGCATTTCAGCAATCGAAAACGCGAGTGAATGGCAACGGGAACAACGACAAGACGGAAAATTTGTCGGGCGTGAAAAATAATGATTCTTGATAGCAATATTATTATTTATTCAACCAAGCCTGAATACGATTTTCTGCGCGAGTTTATTGCTGAAAATTCGCCTTCGGTTTCGGCAGTCAGTTATGTTGAAGTTCTCGGCTATCACAAATTAACCGATGAAGAAAAAGAACTTTTGGAAGAGTTTTTCGATTCGACAAAGATTTTACCAATTTCAAACGAAGTAATCGCCAAAGCTGTCGAACTTCGGCAATTGAAGAAAATGACTTTGGGCGACACTCTTATAGCGGCAACAGCTTTGGTCACTAAGAGCGTTTTAGTTACTAATAACACGGCGGATTTTGCTTGGATTGACGAACTTGAATTATTTAATCCTTTGGAGAAAATTTAATGAAACAATTTTTGTTCTCAGTTTTTTTTATTTTACTTTTTTGTTTATTTGGTTTTGCTCAGGATGCTTCA
>JANOXW010000749.1:0-5215 GCA_031418635.1 Acidobacteriota bacterium | reverse complement strand
TGATTTGAGCATTTCGCCCAACGGAAAATAAGCGCGTGAGAGTTGGTCTTGCGTCAATTCCCACAGAAAATAGCTCTGATCTTTCCAATGATTTTTGCCGCGAAAAAGGCGATAACGGTTTGCCGCTTCGTCATATTCGACACGCGCAAAATGTCCCGTCGCAACTTTGTCGCAGTCGAGGCTTTGCGCCAATTTGTCCAAAGACGCAAATTTCAAACGCGAATTACACGCCACGCACGGAATCGGCGTTTCGCCATCCAAATAACTTTGGACAAACGGGCTAACGACATCGCGTTCAAAATCCTTTTCAAGATTCAAAACATAAAACGGAAAACCGAGCGATTCGGCAACGCGCCGCGCATCATAAACGTCGTCCAAAGAACAACAACGCGACGGCAACGGATCGCCGTTTTCATCGGTTGAAATCCCGCGCCGTTGATTCCAAAGTTGCATCGTAAAGCCGACTAGTTCGTGTCCTTGTTCTTTCAAAAGTGCCGCCGCACTTGAAGAATCAACGCCGCCACTCATTGCTACTGCTATTTTCATTTTAATTAACCAATAAATCTTTGATATGCTATTTTCCCGTAAGCAAATTATAATTATAACAGACCGTTTGGAAATGTTAGAGAAAAGTCCATTATGAAAAGATGTCCACAATGTAACAGCGTTTATAGCGATGAAAATATTTATTGCCTCAATGACGGCACGGTTTTGGTTGAGGAAACTTTTGTATTGCCGTCTGAAGCTAATGATTTTGAAGCCGAAACAATTATTCGTAACAATCCTGTGGTCGTTGATTTATCGGACAGAAAAACCGAACCGATTATTTATCAAACATCGCCGGTTGAAACGATTGTCGTCAAGCAACCAGTCAAATCGAGAAACGCGGCGATTTTTCTCGTTGTCGGATTATTACTCGGCGGCGGTTTGGTTTTGGCGACATTACTTTTGGCGCGAACTTTTTATCAAACAGGCGATAATAAAACGGTTAAAGTTAATAAAGTTTCCAACAAAGCAGAAACAAATTCACCAACTCCAACTCCGCTTAACATAGATAAATTAGCCCAGAAACACGAGGCGCGAACAAGTGCGGACGATGAAGATTTTAACGGGCGCGTGATTGCCTTAAATGCTTTTGTTCGCGCTGCGGCAAGTCGAAACTCGGACGAAATTGACGTTTTGCCGGTTGACGACCGCCTCAATATCGAAAAACGCGAGGACGAAAGCAGTCCTTGGTTTCACGTTACCTGTGAACACGGCACAAGCGGTTGGATGCACGGCAATACCATCGAATTTACGCGCTGAAAGGTTTAATTTGAATGATTTGGGCAAAAACAAAACTCATCAACCTCGCGTATAACCAGCCGAATCTTTGCTCTGCAAATTCTAATCAATAATTTTCTAAACAGGAATAAAAATGTCGAAAAAATTTAACGCAATTTTCTTTTCAAGCCTTTTGGTCTTTAGCTTGCTGGCAATTTTTCAAGTAAATGCCGTTGCCATCAGCGCGGCAGAAACAGTTCATTTCAAAGTGCGAGTTGATGCGTCGTTGGTTCAATCAGACGCGCCGCTTGCGGGCAGACTTTTGATTTTTATGACGAATAATCCGAAATCTTTGGACAATATCGAACCCGATTTTACAAATCCCGACGCGGTTTATATTAGCGGAATAGAAATCAACAATCTCGAAGCGAACAAAATCATCGAAGTTGATGCCGATTTGCTTGCCTTTCCCAAAAAGTTTTCCGAAGCACCGGCGGGCGAATATCAAATTATGGCGTTGCTCGACCAAGATCATTCATAAACTTATAATCAGCAAAAAATTAGATTTGGACACCTATAATTTCTTCCTCATTAAATTTTGAACGGTCGGCTTCCATTTCCCACGAAAACATTTCCGCCGCTTTGCCTTCCACCACCGAAACGATAATGTAAGACCAAACAGGCAAAGCGTGGTCTAAATCGTATTGTGAAGGCACGGCAGGACAATCGGGATGTGAATGATAATAGCCGACGACATCGAGTTTTTTTTCACGCGCATAACGCTCGGCTCGCATCACATCTTTCGGCAAAATCAACACGCGATTGTGCTGTTCAGCTTTGTCCATCGCGTTTTCCATCGGCAAAAGTTCGATGACCGATTTTTCACCGTCCGACGCGAAATGCCCGATTAACATTCCGCCACATTCATTCGGATAAGTTCTTTCACCGTGCGACTTAATTTGTTCGACTAATTCTTTGTCAATTGAAATCATAATTTTAAGATGGAGAATTGATAATGGAAAATATTGTTTTAATTATCCGTTTTCCATTATCAATTAACCGTTAATTAAGAGCTTGCTCAATGTCTTGAATAATGTCTTTTATGTCTTCGATGCCAACCGAGATTCGCACGAGTCCGTCGGAAATTCCCAAATCACGGCGGCGTTTCGGCGAAAGTTCGCGGTGCGACGACGAAGCCGAATGCGAAACTAAAGTGTAAATGTCGCCCAAACTCGTCGCCCGAACACACAATTTTAACGAATCCATAAATTTCCAAGCCGCTTCCGTCGTTGCGTTTTTCAATTCTATCGTTACTAATGCGCCGCCGAAATCATCGCGCAAAACTTTTTTTATCAAATCTTTATCGCCGGACAATTTCGGATAATAAACTTTTTCTATCGCCGGATGTTTCGTCAAATGTTCAGCTAAAATCGCCGCGTTGGTGCATTGTCTTGCTATTCTTAAACCGAGCGTTTTTATTCCGCGCAAAATCTGATGCGCTTCCCAAACACTCAAAACACCGCCGACGAGTTTTTTTATTCCGTCCAATGTCGGTCTGTCGAATTCTTCGTTTGAAACAACGATTCCGCCCGTCGCGTCGGCGTGTCCGCTCAGATATTTCGTCGCCGAATGAACCGAAAAATCTGCGCCCAAACTCAGCGGCTGACATAAATAAGGCGAAGCAAAGGTGTTGTCAACTATCAATCGCGCACCGTTTTGATGCGCGATTTCGGCAACCGCCGCGATGTCGCAAATTTTCAAAAGCGGATTTGAAATCGTTTCTGCCAGCAAAACACGCGGTTTTAATTCGGCAACTTTGCTTTTCACGTCGTCCAAATCATTAAAATCCGCCGTTTTCGTTTTCACGCCGTAACTGCCGAAGATTTTACTGAGCAAATCATACGACGCGCCATACAAATCCTGCGAAGCCAAAACCGTCGAACCGTTGGCGAGTTCGCAAGCAAAAAGTGCCGCGTGAATCGCCGCCATTCCCGACGCAAAAGCGACCGAAACCGTTCCCGCTTCAATCGCCGCCAACGCATCTTCGAGCGCGGCAACCGTCGGGTTTCCATAGCGCGAATAAATATAGTCGCCGCCTTCGCCGATAAAAGCCGCGTCCATTTCCGCCATCGAATCGTAGGTGTAAGTCGCTGAAGCGTAAAGCGGCGTTGCGACCGGTTTCGCAATCGGCTTTTCGCGCCGTTCGCCCGCGTGGACGAGTTTTGTGTCAATCGAATAATCGCTCATAACAATATAAAAATAAAAAATTGAAAAAACTGCAACGGCAATTTCTCCGCCTCAAACTCAAAAGTAACAAAATCAAGCCTCACCAATCGGTAAGTCATCTACATCCGTCGGTAACTGCTATGCACTCATCGGTAAATCATCTGCGCTCATCGGTAAGTCGTCTCAACTCGTCGGTAAGTGTTCTGCACTCGTCGGCAAGTCGTCTTAACTCATCGGTAAAACATCTTCAATTTTATTTCATAAATCCAAAATCCAAAATCTAAAATCCAAAATAAAAAAGGCTCTCGTGCTAAATATACACGAGAGCTTTTGAAAATTTCTCTTTGCAGTTGTTTAGCAGTTTTTTATGTGGAGCAAGTTTGACCTTAAATCGCCACTTTGTTTGCTTTCAAAACTTTGAAAGTCAGTTAAAGAACTAATCTGCAATTTACAGGTCAAACGCGGAGCGTGTCAAGTCTGAGTGATTTTGATAAATTATTTGTAACGGCGGCGTTGACGTGGGGCGAAACCGCCTTCACACAACTCCGAGTTCAAAAGACCCGTTGATAACAAAGTCGCTGTTTCGCCCTCACGTCCATTGAATTGTTCGACGGTTCTTGGCATACACGCAATTTTTTCCCTAAAGAAAATCGGTCGTTGCCTTTTTCCAACGCCGCCATTCGTAAAGTCCGCCAAACAACAAACCTAAAATTGCGCCGCTAAGAATGCCAAGCAAAACGTAAATTCCTCTTTTCGGCGCGACAGGCGAAAGCGGCAACATCGGCGGGTCAATAATGACTAGACCTTGCTCTCGCGCCAAGGAAATTCCTTCGTTGTTTTGAGCAGCGTTTGTCTGTGTTTCATTGTTCGGCAGGCTGTCATAAACTTCAGTGAAGCCTTCCGCCAATGCAAACGCAGCTTTCTGTGTAGTTTTAGGATTTTGGTCGCGGTAGATAAGTTGAATTGAATAGTCAGAATTTGCTGGCGAAACCTCAACTTTCAATCTCTTTTCAATTCGTTCCAAAAGCATCGGAAAGGTTGCGCCGTTTGCTTTTTCCTCTGCGAAAAGATTGTTCTTGTAAATTAAATCGCCAAGTAATTTTCCGTTTGATAAGAGTGAAGTTAGAGCTTTGTCGGCACGTTCTTTTTCAGCTTTTTGATTTGATTCGGAATTTTCGGAAACACCAAAAACTTTAAGTCGAGCATTGGACTCGTAAATGTTCGGCAGTTGCCACGCACCGAAGGTGGGCAGGAAAGCCATGGCGGGGTTGGGAAGGAGTCTTTTCCGGAGTTCGTCTGATGACATCACTCATCGACCTCGAACCCGCTGCGTGCGGTGAAAAACAGTTCGGCACTTGTGACCTTGGCGACGTGCGGTGGACGCAGCGGCTTGTCCGTTATGCTCAGCAAATGGCGGAGAAGCGAGACGCTTCGAAACTGCGGCAACGTTACAGTCACCGTGACACAATCTCAGGATGCAATTGTGATAAGTGGCGGTAAAACAGAATTCAAGCCTGCTGGACAAGAGAATTCGGCACAAGCCTTCGATTCCAGCCAGCCGGGTGGAACTGCGTCTCGCGATTTCGTGATTTCAAGTCTCGGAAACGTCAGTGGAAACGTCCAGAGCGGTCGAGACCTCGTCCTCGTGAGTATGAGCTCGGTCTCTTCGAACGTCAGCTCGCAAGGTGATGCTGTTCTCTACTCATTCGACGGGATTCAGCAGACG
>JANOXW010000748.1:0-4583 GCA_031418635.1 Acidobacteriota bacterium | reverse complement strand
TCATCAAGGTCGCATAATCGCCGTTGAAACGACGGCAAAACCGAAATATCTGCCCGAAAACCGACAGTTATACGGAACGCCTTACGGCTTTGAACCGCGGGTTGATCCGTTTTTGCCGTATATGGAAAGCGCGGGTTTTACGACGGGAAATCGTTACGGGCATAATTATCAGGCGTTGCGCGAGTTTGTAAATATCGTCAATGAAGATTGGACTTCGCGCCGTCTGATGCCGCAAGGTTTTCGGCTGACGATTTGTCCGCCCGTCGTTTTTAACCTGATTGGAACAGTGTTTCATCAGGAATGGAGTTTGACCGAATCGCTCGAATTAGGTTTTTACCGCGACGCAGGAGGCAACGCCAAATGTTACGCTGTCGGCTCAAATGCGCCCAACGATTTTTCCTACATTAGCGAGATTGAAACGGCTTCCGATTGGACATATTTGGGCTTTCGCACCGCACTTGTTCCCGACGAATAAAATATTGGAAACAACCCGAAACTGTTAAAAACACTCAAACAATTAGATAAAAATTGACCGCCGTCAGCAAAACTCCCGTTTTTGAGGACGGCTTTTGTCTTTTTTTTTCGGGAAGAAATGTTTATGAAGAAATATCAACTTGCCTTTTTATTATCGGCAATAATTTTAAGTATAATCGCGTTCAATTTTTCGGTGAACGCGCAAGCTGATAATTCATCAAACGCCAATCAAACACCGACAATTAGCCCGACACCGAAACCGTCTCCGACGGCGATTCCGTTGGGAAATGTCGTCGCGGAAGCGGAAAAAACTTCAAAAAAATTACAGGAAATTCAAACAAATCTTTCCAATAACCAAAGTGTCGCCGTCGTCCAAACAAAATTGCCCCAATTGTCGGAGGAATTGGACTCAAAACTAACGGAAACCAATCAAACTTTGACGGCGCGACCTTCGCTGGAAACGCTTCGCAAAGTCGAACAAGATTGGCAATCGCTTGCTTCGAATATTCCCGCTTGGAAAAAAGATTTAGCGACAAACGCTGCCGTTATTGACAGCCAACTCGAACAATTAAAAGACTTAATCGAAATGTGGCAGCTGACGATAAAAGCGACGGAAGGCGCGGAAGTTCCGACGGAAATTTTACAACGAATCGAAACGACGATTTCCGCCATCAATCAAACCAAAACGCAAATTGCCGAAAAACGCTCTCAATTGCTGACTTTGCAAAACCGCATAAGCGAAGTTGAAGGACGCATCAATGAAACGCTCGAAACCGTTAGCCAAGTGCGCGAAGAAGCCTTGTCGCATCTGTTCATTCAGGATAGTCCGGCGATTTGGAATGTTTATCGCGGCACAACTTCGACCAATGGTTTAATGAAGGAAACGGAAGATTCATTAGTCGCGCAAGCCGTCGTTTTAGCCGATTATTTCAACCGCAAAATTGACCGCTTTGTGTTGCATGGAATTCTTTTAATTCTGCTGATTGGCGGACTTTTTTGGGCGCGGCGCGGTGTGCGCCCGAAGGTTTTAGAAGAACCGAAACTCGAACAGGCAACCGTCGTTTTTGAATATCCGTTGGCGACTGCGCTAATTTTGACGATACTTTTAAGCGGCTGGCTTTATCCGCAAGCACCACGAATCTTGAGTGCATTACTCGGCGCGGCGGCACTTATTCCGGGCGTTATTATTCTACGCCGTTTGATTGAAAAATCGCTATTTCCGATTCTCAATGCGTTGATGATTTTTTATTTCGTTGACCGTTTGCGCGAAGTAACCGCATCATTGCCGGTCGTTTCGCGGGTTTTATTTTTGGCGGAAATGCTTGCCGCGATTATTTTTCTCGCTTGGGTTTTGCGTTCAAAATATCTGTCGAACAAAATTCAGGTCAAACATCAGCGCATTTTTACGCTGATAAAAAAAGCGATTCCCTTTGCGTTAGCAATTTTTGCGATTGCTTTTGTGGCTAATGTTTTCGGCTTTGTCAGTTTGGCGCGAATCATTGGAAATGGTATTTTAGGCAGTATTTATATCGCTTTGATTTTTTACGCCATCGTTAAAATCATTGAGAGTTTATTAGTTTTTGCCGTGCGCGTGCGTCCACTTTCGTCGCTTGGCATTGTCAAATCATATCGGCGCGTTTTTCAGGATAAAATTCTCCGTGTCTTGCGTTGGGGAGCGTTTATCGGCTGGGTTATTTTGACATTAAATCTGCTTTCCATCCGCGAACCTGTTTTCACTTTTATAAGGGATTTTTTGACGGCGGAACTCGCCGTCGGTTCGCTACGCATTTCTTTGGGCGACATTCTCTCGTTCGGCATTACGGTTTGGCTGGCGTTTGTTCTTTCGCGTTTTGTGCGATTCGTTTTGCAAGAAGATGTTTATCCGCGTGTAACTTTGGCGGGCGGAATTCCGTATGCGATTTCCACGATGGCGCATTACGTCATTTTGCTGTTTGGATTTTTCTTTGCCATCGCCGCGTTAGGCATTGACTTAACCAAATTTTCGATTTTAGCGGGCGCGTTTGGTGTCGGATTGGGTTTCGGTCTGCAAAACATCGTCAACAATTTCGTTTCCGGCTTGATTTTATTATTTGAGCGTCCGGTCAAAGTCGGCGATACGGTGCAAATCGGCGAACATCAAGGCGATTTAAAGCGCATCGGCTTGCGGGCAAGCGTTCTTCGCACGTTGCAAGGTTCGGAAGTTATCGTGCCAAACGGTCATCTGATTTCCGAAGAAGTTATCAACTGGACTTTCTCCGACCAACAACGACGGCTTGAAATAAACGTCGGTGTAGCTTACGGTAACGATCCGGCGGAAGTCATCAAACTTTTGACAAATGCCGTTTCTGACCATTCTGCCGTGTTAAAAGAACCGCCGCCAAGTTGTCTGTTTCTCGGTTTCGGCGACAATTCACTCGATTTTCAGGCGCGGGCGTGGACAAGCGATACGGCAAAATGGGTAGCCGTTAAGAGCGATCTTGCCGTTGCTATGCACGAGGCTTTGCGTGAGGCAAATATCGAAATCCCGTTTCCGCAACGTGATTTGAATCTGAAAATTGTTGATAAAGAACTTTTGCAGAGCATTCAACCAATTGATATAAAGAAAGAGTAAATCAGCTATGAATAAAAAACTGCTTAGACAGAAAAAAAAGAAACTCTTGCAAAACATTGACAGGAAATACATCGGCTTTCACGTCTATCGGTCGGTCAACGAGAGTTTGCCCTTTGTATTTTGGGAAAGATTGACGGATGAACCGATTGCGGACGGCAATTTTAACGACTCTGCCGCGGCGGTCGGTGAGCGTTACTATTATAAACTCACGCAGGTTGAGGCAAATGGCAACGAAAGTGCGCCTTTTACGCCGCACACGACTTTTACCGACCACGCCGGAAATAAGTTCGGGCAAAATCCGTTGACCGACTTTGTGGGTTATAACATTTACCGCGCCGCCGATGAAAAAACGCCGCTCGACCAATGGGAACGGCGCAACCACGAACCTTTACCGACAACCGAATTTAAGGACGAAGGCGTTGAATCGGGTGAAATCTACTTTTATTACATTCGCGCGGTTGATTCACACGGAACGGAAAGTGCGCCGGGCGAAATCGTGCGCGTTATCCGAAAATAATCTCCGCTATTTGACATAGAAATATCCTCCACACTCTAATTAAAAATCCGAGCGATGTCTTAGTTAGACAAGTTTTTTCTGAATTTGTTCCCGCGAGATGCCTCTCGCTCTTTCCGTCCTGACGAGTTACTTACCTTGATGCAGTGAGATTTTGATTTGGTTGCATTGAGCGCGAAAATTTAATTAAAAAGTCAGGATTTTCTTTATCTGTCGAGTTGATTGACTCATCAAATTTCGGGCATTTTCTTTCTATAAATTGCCTCAAACTTTAGTTGAAGATTGGTGAATTTAAAAAAAAGGCTTTAGCCGAAAAACTAAAACTGTTCGGATGATTTATTAACTTAGCTGACACGAAAATGTTTTTTGTCCTGTCGCCAACGGCGACCAACATTATAGCGTAGGGTGAAGGCGTTTCGCCGTAACCCTACGACTTTAACAGTCAGATCATCCGACGCTGAAAGTGTCGAACAATCTTCGACACGCCTGTTGTTGCTCACCTTCGGCGAGCGAATAAATAATTAAACTAACGTAGGGTTACATTCGTTTCACCCATTTCACCCTACGCTATAATGTTGGTCATCTTCAATGACAAAAACAGCACTCGCGTAAGGCGTGTTATTAATTTATCTGAAATTTGGGTAAAGCCGCGTGTTAATTGTTGAATCAAACTCCAATTAAAGTTGGAGGCAATTTATCAAGCATTGCTTTTATTATCAATGCCAAGCAGAATTTCTCAATATCTGTTACTCACTATCTACGACTTAACAGACGATTTTTTCGGTTTTGTCGGCGGGCGTTCGACGTGGCTGGCACTTGCCCACGATGCGAGTTTTGCAGGAGTGTTGCGATAGACATTCGGGACAATTCCGCGCAGACGGCGCAATGCTTCGTTCATAATTTCCATACACGAACCGATTTCGCCCGTCGCGCCGGTTCGCAAATCTTTGGCTTAATTTTGTTCACTTATCGCGGCGGCAACGG
>JANOXW010000747.1:0-7231 GCA_031418635.1 Acidobacteriota bacterium | reverse complement strand
AAGAAATTTACAAAGATTTTTTCGAGCGAAAAGCGGTTCAGCTTGTAACGCGAAAAAAGAATATCGCTATTTTGGTCGTAAATTTCTTGGCTGACGGCTAAAAACAATTTTCTTTCGGGTTCAAGTTCTTCCAAATAAACGCTGTAAACGTCATATTGTCCGATTGCTCCGTAAAACTCGTTCATCTTTGCAACCGACAAAAAACTTTTTACCTCAACCGCAATTTTACGTCCTTCTTTTTCCGCCGTAAATACCTTTTCTGCGGCAATATCTATCAAAACTCGCTGTGTTTCAAACAAAAATGAAAGTGGATCGTCGGTAATCGTCCAACCGTCTTTGACGAGCGCGTTTTTAAATTTATCGTGAAAAATATCTTTGGCAGACATAATTTTGTTGAAAGCAGAATTTTTATGGACTCTACAAACATCGCCTTATTCTTCGTTTAAGCCAAAGCGTGTTCCAGATTTCGCTCTTTGCAAGTTATCGAAGTTTTCTCGACATCTTCGATAATTCCTTCCAATTCATCTTTTGACGCGCCGAAAATTCTTTCGATTTCCGCATCGTTCAATGTTTTGGTCGCATAATTCAAAGCGGCTTCAAAAACTTGCAGTTCGTCAATTGAAATTTCGACTTCTGCTAATTCGACAGATGCGATTGTTTTTGTTTTTAAGATTTTCACCAGTGTTCTATTGAGTTCCTAACAAATCGGTTTTGTATTTCGTCTCAAATTCTTGCAATTTGAGAACTGTTACCTTCGGAAAATCAATCTTTTTCAAAACCTGAAAATGCTTGTCATTTGAAACCAGACAAATCGCGTTTGTCGCTATCGCGCAATCTACAAATTTATTATCGTCTGCGTCTTCCGAAATTAGACCAAAGTTAAAGAAAATCTCCGTCTTCACGGTGAAAGGACTGACGGTGATAAAATTTACGACATTTTCGGCAACTTCGGCGTTTGCTTTTGCCGCTAGAATTTCCTGATACTCAAACAAAATTTCGTTTGAAACGCAGAGAACTATCTTGCCTTCGATAATGCAATCGAAAATCCATCGAAACGGCGACTTTCTGCCGATAATCGCAATCAAAATGTTGGTGTCAAGGACGATTTTCAGCGCGGTTATGTTCATTTGTCCAGTCAATCATCGTCTGTTCGGTCAAACCTTTTTCGTCCCAAACCTCATCCATCGCATCGGTCGCTTTGTCGGCGAAATATTTAGCGAGAATCGTTTTGATTTCGCGCAAACTTTCATCCGAAACGCCGTTGCCGTAAAGCCGCAAAAGTTCGAGTTGTAAATTGCTCATCGTTTCCATATTTTTATTACTCAGAATCAAGAATAATTTTAACTATTTGCTTCTCATTTTTTCGTTCCTTCTTAAGTTGTTGCGATTTTAATTTAGCCGAGAATTTAAATCTGTCTGAATTAAAACGCATTTCGTGTTCAGCTATAAATGAACCTTGTTCAATCATTAAGCCATTAAGATTACAAGTTTCGTAGCCGCAACTATGTTTAGAATAAATGCCGAAATTGCGATGTTTAATTTTTTTATCTTTGAGAAGTTTTTCCTGATTTTCTCTAATTTGATTCCAAAGTTGTTTCTCATCGCCAATAGTTAAAGTTTCATCCAAAGTTATTAATTCAAAATAAGTAAAAGGGTCTTTGATTTGGAAAAAGTCAAAAGTTTTTTGGAAAAAGTTGTTAGCAAAATCTCTAACAACAATTTTATCAGCGAGCGTCAAATTTTCGTTTTCAAGAATTGAACGATACAGTCCGAGTGTATTAAAATCCACATATTTCTTGTGATTCTCAATGTAATGCCTATATTCGCTAACGCTTAATGTATTGAATTTTCTGCCAATCTCCATAAAACTCTGAAAAAATATTTTTCCTATTCTTCAAATTTCCATTGCTCCAAATCATCAACAGGACGAGGAAGCCTGCCATCAAGCCATTTCATTAAAGTTCCGGGTTTGAAATCTTTATCTTTTGTTTCAATTACCCAAGAAAGAAAATCTTCAGGTCCGCCATTTAAATACGGAGCAGAAGAAACCGGATAAAAAACTGTTGGAAGTCTTTCATTCAAAGATAAATAATTCAAGACACAACCGAATTCTTGAACAACATTCCAAGCTAGATCGTGATAAATATCAATCTGAAATTTAACCCACCAAAAACCTTCTTCATTTGCTCCCGTTCCAATAGATTTTTTAATAGCCGGGACTTTTTCCAAATAATCTATTAGTGTTTTGAATGCTCTTTCATCCATAAAAATTAAAAAGCCGGTTCTTCATAAATCCCGTAAACATCTCTCAACGCCGTGCAGATTTCTTCGACGGTGGCGTAGGCTTTGACGGCTTCGACGGTGAGCGGCATTAGGTTGACGTTTTCGACCGCTCCTCTTTTTAGTTTTTCCAGCACATTCGCTACTGCGCCGTTGTCGCGTGATGTTTTAGTTTGTTCGAGTCTTGCCAACTGCGTTTCGCGGACGGTTTCATCAATTTGGAGAATGTTGGTTTTCGAGAGTTCATCCTGCATAAAATATTTGTTGACACCGACGATGATTTGTTCGCCGCGTTCGACGGCTTTTTGATATTGATACGCCGATTCTTGGATGTCGCGCTGCGGGAAACCGGCTTCGATGGCTTCGACCATTCCGCCGAATCCGTCAATTTTATCGAAATAATCGAAACAGCCGTCAATCATTTTCTGCGTCAAAGATTCGACATAATACGAACCGCCGAGCGGGTCAACCGTGTTCGCCGCGCCGGTTTCTTCGGCGATGATCTGCTGTGTCCGAAGCGCAATTAACGCGGCTTGATCGGACGGCAGCGCAAGTGCTTCGTCGAATGCGTCGGTGTGCAAACTTTGCGTTCCACCCAAAACTCCGGCTAAAGCCTGAATCGCAACGCGGGCGATATTATTCAGCGGCTGCTGCGAAGTTAAGGAAACTCCGGCGGTTTGTGTGTGAAAACGCATCTGCATCGTGCGCGGCGATTTCGCGCCGAAACGCTCTTTCATCGTCTGCGCCCAAACGACGCGGGCGGCGCGGAATTTGGCGATTTCTTCAAAAAAATCGTTGTGCGAATTAAAGAAAAACGAGATGCGCGGCACGAATTCGTCAACGTCCATTCCGCGCTCCACGCCATATTTGACATATTCCACGCCGTCGCGCAGTGTGAACGCGAGTTCCTGCAACGCCGTCGCGCCCGCTTCGCGGATGTGATAGCCACTCACGGAAATCGGGTTGTATTTCGGGACGTGCTGTGTGCAGAATTCGAACGTATCAATAACCAGTTTCATCGCCGGTTTGATCGGATAAATCCATTCTTTCTGCGCGATGTATTCCTTCAAAATATCGTTTTGCAGCGTTCCCGAAATCTTCTTGAAATCACAGCCTTGTTTCTCAGCAAGCGCGACATAAAACGCCAAAAATATCCAAGCCGGCGCATTAATCGTCTGCGAAACCGTCACATCTTCGAGATTAATTCCATCAAATAAAACCTCAAAATCCGCAAAACTCGAAACCGCCACGCCGCATTTACCGACTTCGCCTTCCGAAAGTGGCGAATCAGCGTCTAAGCCCATTAAAGCTGGCAAATCATACGCGGTTGAAAGTCCAGTTTGACCTTGCGCCATCAGATATTTGAAACGCCGATTGGTTTCTTCCGGCGAGGAAAATCCGGCAAATTGGCGCATTGTCCAAAGTTTGCCGCGATAACCCGTCGGATGAATCCCGCGTTTATATGGAAACTCGCCCGGAAAACCGACTTCGTCCAAATTTTTCGTGTCGGCTTCCGTATAAAGCCGTTCCACAGGTTCAAGTGAAACGCCTTCAAACGATTTTTTTCGTTCAGGCGATTTGTCCAACATCTTTTGCAATATTTCTGTTTCCCAACGCTCTATGTTTGCTTGTTTTTCCGATAAGACTTCTTTAACTTCCGGCATATTTTTTATTTTGTTATACGTTTATTGAATTTGATCCCGTCTTTATTTTAGCGCAAAGGTGCAAACGCGCAAAGTATATGAAGTATGAGGGATAAAGGATGAGTGATAAAAAATGAAAAAACCAAAGAATATTTTTCTTATTCATCCCTCATCCTTTATCCTTTTTCTGTCTCGCGCATCCAATTTTGCAATTTCTCAATATCCTTTGTAACCGTGCGCGAAGCGGCAAATAGAACGAGTGTCAGCAACACGCTCAAAATCGGAATCAGATACATTGCCGAGTGCAAACCTTCGGCGCGAAACGGTTGGAGTGCGGTTTGTGAAAAGTCTAAAACGCCAGCTGTTTGTGCCGCCCGTTTTGTGAAAAAATCGCTCAAAACTCCTGTCGCGTAAGGTCCGATTGACGCACCTAAAACATACATCGCCAAAAAATAAATCGAAATCGCCGTGCCGCGCAAGCCTGGTTCAACTATGTCCTGAATCGTCGAATAAACGGTTGAATAATAAAAATACATCAACGCCACGCCTGCGCCCATTAGAATTAGAAATGCGGTGGTTGCGCCGCGAGTTTGTCCGAGTGCGAAAAATAGAAGCGGAATCGAAAATAAAACTGCAATTGTGCCGACGAGCATTCTGCCGTTTGTCCGTTTTTTCATCACCGCGTCGCCGATAAAACCGCCGATAAGCAAGCCGGGCGCACCCATTACGCCATAGACAATCATCGAAATAAAGTTGGCAAATTGAATATCCGCGCCGTGATAGCGCATCAAAAATGGCGTAATAAACGCGCCGATGGCATACATATTGAAGTTGTGAAGTGCGCCCGAAATAATAATCCAGCGCATCGTCGGCAAACCGAGAATCAATTTATATGGCGAACCATCGCGTTTTTTCTCGCCGATGTTCTGTGTTTCGCTTGCGCCGCGCATCGGTTCTTTGATAAATAAAACGGCAATCGCGCATAAAATTCCCGGAATTCCCGCGACAAAAAACGCCGCCCGCCAGCCGTAAGTTTTCGCAATCGTGCCGCTAACCGCAAAACTCAAAGCGACTCCGACAGGAAGCCCAAGCATAAAAATTGCCAACGCTTTTGCCCGCCAATTAGCTGGAAATAAATCACCGATAAGCGAATTTGCCGCCGGAGCGCACGACGCTTCGCCGACTCCGACACCAAGCCGCAGTGCGAAAATCTGCCAGAAATTGCTTGCCAAACCCGAACCGACGGTCAGCAAACTCCACACAAAAACGCCGATTGACAAAATGCTTTTGCGCCCGATTTTATCCGCAAGCCGTCCCAGCGGAACACCGACAAACGCATACAAAATCGTAAAAGCCGTGCCGAGTGCGCCAAGTGCCGAGTCGCTCAACCCGAACTCAAGGCGAATCGGTTCACCGACCGCGCCCAAAATCTGACGGTCAAAAAAGTTCATCGTGTTAATGGCAAAAAGCACAATCAACGCATACCAAACGGCGGATGTTTTTTTCATAATTTTTTGGGTTCAAGATTCAAGGTTTAAGATTTTCGGGATTTGAATTTGCTGCCACGCATTTCGGATTGGCGTAAGTATTTCATAAAACCTGCAATTGCGCGATTAATCCGAAGCAGTTTTTCTGACATTTCCATAAATTTTTCATTGGGAAAATAATCTTGGTCTTTCGCCAAATAGAGCTGTGAGCGCACCTCACCGCAAGAACCTTTGGCAATTGACAGAAAATTTATAAGTTCTCTGTTGCCGTCGCGCTCAAAACCTTCGGCAGTGTTTGAAGAAATTGAAACAACCGCCCGACGTATCTGATCTCGCATAACGTAATCCTGACTGAATTTCCCGATTGAAGTTATTTCGTAGATTTCACGAGTTATTTCCCGCGCCATTTGCCACGCTTCAATATCTTCAAATTTCTCAATTATTGCCATAATTATTGTCCAATTTTTTTTAGAATAACCAGAAACCTTGAACCTTGAACCTTGAACTAAAAACCTTGAACCAATCAAGGGCGATTGCGCCCAAGTTGTTCGTGCGACGAAACCCATTCATCGGCAATAACGGCAGTTCCTAGCGAAAGTTCGCCGCACAGAACGGTTGCCGCGACGATTTCGGCAAATTTTTTCGCTTTGTCTGTGCCGTAACAATCCATCATTTCCAGACATTCGCGCTGTGTCGGCAAACCCGTTCCGCCGCCGTAAGTGGCGACGATTAAAGACGGAATCGTAATCGAAAAATAATAATCGCCCGACTTGGTTATTTCCGCGTAAACCGCCGCCGCTGAAGATTCGGCGACGTTGGCGACATCCTGACCGCAGGCGATAAATATCGCCGTGATGCCGTTCGCCGAATGCGCTCCGTTGTTGTTCACGCCCGCCAAATATCCGCCGAGTTGCGATGCGAGCCGCGCTTCAAAAATCTGCTCGACCGAAACGTGCATTATTTCCTTTAATTTCGCTGCCGGAATCGTCGCTTCGGCGATAACTTTTTTGCCGCGAGTGTGCAAAGTGTTGACGAACGAAGTCTTTTTGTCGGTCGCAAAACTGCCTTCGAGTTGATAGCGTTCGATGCCTTCGTAAACCGAAACTATCCAATCACAAGCCGCTTTCGTCGCCTTGCCGACCATATTTTGCCCGCCTGCATCGCCCGTCGTGAAATTAAAACGCAGATACAAAAATCGGCTTGCGGGAAATTGCTGAATATCGCGCAGTTTGCCGACACTCGTCGTCGTCTCGGCTTTCGCTTTTATTTCGTCGAAATTCTCTTTTATCCAAACGCCGAATTTTTGTGCCTCACGCGCCGATTTAAAAACGAAAACCGGAGCGCGTTGCATCGCATCATCAACCACTGTCGTCGTTACGCCGCCCGATTCGCGCAAAAGTTTCATTCCGCGATTATACGAAGCGACCAAAGTTCCTTCCGTCGTCGCCAACGGCACAAAAAACTCACCTTTGGCATATTCGCCATTGACCAGCAACGCGCCCGCCAACCCAATCGGAACTTGCGCGACACCGATAAAATTTTCGATATTGCCTTGCAAAACATCCGGCTCAAACGAAAATTGCCCGACGTGATTTAGTTCGGTTTCGGTTTGTTCTTTAACGAAATTTCGGCGCGTTTCGGCTATTTCTTTTGTGTAATCGTTTTCTTTATAGCGCGGAATTTTTGGAATCATAATTCAGTTTTTCGAGTTTGTTAATAACTGATGTTACAAAATTGGTTTTTAAGGGCTATGCCCACCGATGTGCGGAAAGGCTCTGCCTTTCCGTAATTCACTTCCCAATTTTCTTGAGGCTACGCCTC
>JANOXW010000746.1:0-5996 GCA_031418635.1 Acidobacteriota bacterium | reverse complement strand
CGTCCGACTGCGCCAACTTGCCGCCTGTCGGAAGTGGGCGACTTCTATCAAAAACGCCGATGTTGTCTAAGCCCAAAAATCCGCCTTCAAAAACATTCATTCCCTCCGCGTCTTTGCGATTTACCCACCAAGTAAAATTGAGTAACAGTTTTTGAAAAATCCGTGCTAAAAACTGTCTGTCGCCAACGCCGCGCCGTTTCTTTTCAATTTGATAAACGCGCAGTGCCGCCCAAGCGTGAACCGGCGGATTGACATCGCCAAACGCCCATTCATACGCGGGAATTTGACCGTTCGGGTGCATATACCATTCGCGCAACATCAACAAAAGTTGATCTTTCGCAAATTGAGAATCAACCAATGCCAACGCAATACAATGAAACGCCAAATCCCACGCGGCATACCACGGATATTCCCATTTGTCGGGCATCGAAATCACGTCGGCGTTGAAAAGATGCGACCATTCGGCGTTTCTGCCGCGTTTTCTTTCATCGGGCGGTTTCGGTTGATTTGCGTCGCCCGCAACCCAATCTTTGACGACATAATGATAAAACTGTTTCGACCAAAGCATTCCCGCAAAGGCTTGACGCATCACATTTTGCGCGTCGTTCGATAAATTTTGCGGGATAATTTCGGAATAAAATTCGTCGGCTTCAAGTTTTCTTTTTTCAAAGATTGTTTCAAAGTCTGCAAATGGATTTTTATCGCTTGTCGTTTGAATTTTGTCGTTTGAGTTTTGTTTTTTATTTTGAGATTTGAAATCTGAAATTTCAGATTCGTCGGCGTTTGAAAAATCTTTTTCGGACAATCGAAGCCGCAAAACTCTTTCTTCGCCTGCGCCGATTTCCAAAGCGTAATGCGCCGCCGCTTTGGTACCTTTCTTTTCGGGATTTACTGCATCTTGCTGATTTTGCACGATGTAATCGTTGATGCCGTCTTTGACAAAAGGCGTATCGTTTTCCGCGTCGTAAAGTCTTTGTTTGTTCGTCTCGTTTTCGGTGAAAAGCAGTTCGTCTGCCGCATCGCAATATAAAAATCTTTTGCCGTAATAATCGTTTTCGAGTTCGATTGTATTTCCATCAATTGCCTGCAAAATCGGACGTTTCGCATCACCATCCCAAGACCAGGTATTGCGAAACCAAACCGTCGGCAAAACGCGCACTCGCGCCGTTTCGTTTCCACGATTTGCCACCGTGATTTTGATGAGAATATCTTCAACGTCGGCTTTCGCATATTCGACAAATACATCGAAATACTTGTCGTCGTTGAAAACGCCTGAGTCAATCAACTCAAATTCGCCTTCACGTTTGCCGCGCTGCCCATTTTCCTCAATCAAACTTTGATATGGAAATTCACTCTGCGGATATTTGTAGAGGTATTTCATAAAGGAATGCGTCGGCGTTGAGTCGAGATAAAAATAATAATCCTTGACATCTTCGCCGTGATTGCCTTCGCTGCCTGTCAGACCGAAAATGCGTTCCTTCAAAATCGCGTCCTTTTCATTCCACAGCGCAACTGCGAAACAAATCTTTTGATGACGGTCGCAAATGCCCGCGATGCCGTCTTCGTTCCAGCGATATGCCTTTGAACGGGCGTGGTCGTGCGGCAAATAATCCCAAGCTGCGCCCGTTGGCGAATAATCTTCGCGGACAGTTCCCCAAGCGCGTTCCGATAAGTATCCGCCCCATCGAGTCCAATGTTTTTCACGCTTGCGCGATTCTTCCAGCCGTTTTTCTTCTGCATTCATAAAATTTTTTCTCCCTAAAATAAAGCAAAACGTCGGGCTTATAAATCCGAATAAAAAAACGTCCGCGTGTTGCCAAAGATTTTCTATCTTTTGAATTACCAATCGGTTGAATTTTATTCCTGAAAATTAACGAAGACGTTTTTGAAAACCGAGTCCGATTTGTAAAACGATGAGAATTAAAATGCTTCCAAGTAGGATAAACATTCCCGAACGCAAGTCGTTATCGTTGCGATTGGAAACGTAGCCGATAAACCAAGTTGTAAAAGCCGCGCCCAAAGTTCCGCAGATAAAAAACGGCGTGGCGCGACGCGAAGCTGACGCACCGAATGTTTTGGTGAAACGCGACATATTGGTCGGAAAAATAGATGATGTGCCAAAACCCGCGATTGACGCGCCAACGCTTAAAAGCCAGACGTTTTTTGCCGAAAGCAAAATCAGCATTCCGAGCAAAATCGTCAAAAGACTCAACATCAACACTTTATTTTCGTTCAAAAAGCGAAAGAAAATTGGTGCAACACCGCGTCCGACGACGAAAAACACGAAAAACAAAAATATCGGCGACAGCAAATTTATCGCCGTTTCGGTTTCGATGCGCTGAGTGTAAGTTTTCAGCCAACCGCCCATCGCGCTTTCAAAACCGACGTGAATAAAATTAAACGCGGCAATCGCCCAAGCAATTGGATGTGTCCAAATCGGAATGCTGAAATCTTCCGTGTTTTCATCGCTTGAAACAGGTTTTTGCTCGATTCCACGCGGCATCAAAACGAGTGAAACGCCAACAGCCAAAAGCGTAATTGACAAAATCAGAGTCGGCACAAAAATATTTGTTCCTTGAGCAAAAAAATCAACAAATGGTTGACTGATAATCGCGCCCACGCCCCAGAAAAAATTCACGACGCTGAGAGCCGCTGCCGCCCGCAACGAATTGAGTTCGAGAATCAGCATATTGATTGAAGGAAGCGTCAAACCGATGCCGAGACCGTTGATAAAAAAACCAAACAAACAAAGTTCAATATTATTAACATTGAGCATCAAAACGCCGCTTGCCATCAAAAAACAACCGAGAAAACTCGCCATCAAAAATCTGTTGCGTTTGCCCAGCCAATTCGTCAAAAAAGTTCCAATCAATGAACCCGCAAACTGTGCAGGGAAAAAGTTTCCCGATTGTTCGTCGTTGAGCGCAAATTTTTGGGCAAGAATCGGCAAAACCTGTCCGATGATGACCGTGGCAATGCCCGAAACAAAAAATCCGACGTGAAGCAGAATTTTCAAGATACGGATTTGATTTGAATTTTGCGCCGACATAAAGGCTTATTGTGGCAATTCGCTCAGATAAACTCAAATGAAAAAGACAGAAGCCCACGCTTAGAGCAAGTGCGGATTGACGCTTGAGTAGTCCGCCTTTGCTCTAAGCGCAGGCTTCTGTCGTTCAGTTGCCTACAATTCTAACCGCGTGTCCGTCCACATCTCGCACCAAAAACGCTTTATTAAAACCCGAATTAGTGTCGCTAAACTTAACCACATTCGTCGAAACAAAATCGTATTTATTTTTTAACAAGGTCAAAGCCAAACTATCAACTTTCGGCGCAACAAAACTCGTCTGCCAATGCCATAAATCGTTGCTTCGCGTGTCTGGCGGAAACGGTTTGCCGTCGGTTGGCGCAAGATATTGGAGAAACTCGACGGCAATTCCGTCTTGCGAAGTGTGCAAGCCCGTGATGTGCAATTTCGCGCCGAAGACATTGTTCAAATGCTCTTGCTCCGTGCCGAAATTATCGCTCGTTCCCGCAACGCTCAAACCAAGCGCATCACGATAAAATTTCAAACTCTCATCGCTGTCGCCAACGACAATCGCCGTGTGGTCAATGCCGAGAAAAACTTTCCCACTTTTTTCAAGGTCGTGCCATTTTTTCGCGCCTTTGTCAGACGGAAAATGCAGAATTTCGAGAACGTGATTGTCAAAATCCTTAAAATAAAACGCACTGATTCCAGCGGCATTCGGAATTGTTTTCGGCAGAGTTTGCGGCGCAGTCGAAGCGTATCGAACTTTGTTGTTTCGCAAAATTTGATATGCTTTATCCATATCTAAAACGATAATCGCAATATGCTGAAACCATCGGTCATTGCTCCGCGAATCAAGCGGAATCGGTCTGCCGCCGGCGGTTAAATATTCGGTCAATTCAAGTATTTCATTTCCAAGTTTTAATCTGACAACACGAACCCGCGCACCGAAAACGCCTGAAAGATGTTCAAAATCTGTCCCGAAAGTTTCCGTTTCCGAAACTTTTTCAAACGGCAAGATGCGCGTGTAAAAATCAATCGCCTTGTCCATATCCGAAACGGTGAAACCAACCGATTCGATCTTTTGAACGGCAGTTTGTGCTTGGGCAATTGACGAAAAAAACGCCAAAAACGCCAGCAATCCGATAATCAGCCAACCTAAAGGAAAAGAATTTCCTATCTGTAATTCAACAGCAAAAGTTTTATTATTATTTCTCTTCATAACTTAATTTCTCTGCCTCAAACAATTACGGCAAGCCTCAATTTTATTCCATTGAATCTGCTGGGAAATGTTTGAAATTGTCGAAATTCAGTTATTCGCTTCTTCTTGTCTGAATGAACATATTTTGAAAGTTAATGATTTGAAATCATACAATTTTGACAGTGCAAAAAGTTATCCAGCGTAATTTTGAAGGTTGAATTAGTAAAAAGTATGGGCGAAGTTTCGGCTTCGTTCTCTTTTTCATAGTGAGTAGTTTCTTAATCTTTTAGCCAAGCAAGCAAAATATCTTCCTGTTTGTGCAGAGCGTTTTCGGGTTTTGCATTTTTCTTCCGTGTCATCGGGAATTTGAAGAAAACGCCGATTTCTTCCAACACACCTTTTTCATTTCGCCTTTTTGCTAAATCTAAACAGCGGGCGATTTCGATGGCGAGAGGCGCGGCGAGGATTGAATCTTTGCAGAGAAAATTTACTTTTAACTGCATCGGCTGACCTAAAAAACCTGTTAAATCAATATTGTCCCACGCCTCTTTGTTGTCTTTGCGCGGGCGATAATAGCGGATGTCAACGATATGATCTTCGACCGGGTAGCCGAGAATGTCTTCGAGCAGACTGCTTTTCGTTTTGACTTTTGATGCGAGCGATTCGGCGTTTGAGAGCGCGAGTCCGTCGCGGTTGCCTAAAATGTTGGTCGAAAACCAGCCTTCGACTTTGAGGGCGCGGGTTTTGAATGCCGGCGCGAGGACGCTTTTTATCATAGTTTGTCCGGTTTTGCCGTCTTTTCCGGCGATTGGAACGCCGCATTTGTCGGCAAATTCGATCAGCGCAGGAACATCAGCCGCGACCGACGGCGTGAAATTTCCGTAAGGCACATTTTCAGAAATCGCGGCGTAAGCGTAAAGAATCGCGGGCGAGATTTCCTTTGAATTTTCGTCCAAAGCCTTTTCAAAATCGGCGATTGAATTGAATATTTCGTTGCCTGCATCGGCAAGTTTTTCGGTTGAAGCGAGATTTATGACAACGATTTCGTCGCACGATTTTTTAAATTCCAGTAAATCCGTTTGAATCTTTTCAATGATTTCGCGGTGCGAATTTTCTAGCGCGAATTGATTTTCGCCTTCGATATTTTCTAAAAAACTTTTGTTCCCGACGGCACGCCAAGGTTTGATATTCCTCAATTCTTCTTCGACAGCAACAAATTGTTTATGCGTCAAAACATCGTGTTCTTCTGCCGCCGCCGCGAGATTTTCGCTGTGCAAATCCCAACCGCCAAAGACGATATTTTCGTAATTCGCCAAATCTTTGATTAAATTTTCAGCCAAATTCGCCAACGGCAAACCTTCCGTGCCGATTTTACCTTTTTTCAAAAGTTCGATGCCGGCGACCATTGTCGTGCCGACCGCGCCGCCTAATCCGATGATTGCTATGCCGAGTTTTCTGCTATTCATAAAAACCTAAATTTTACAACTTAACAGAAAAATTAACCACAAGGCGTGAGGCAAATCAGTTTTAGATCAAATAAAATCGGCAAAAACCGTTTCGGCAGGTTCGCCTTTGCCCGCTTTCATTTCTTCAATTGCCGGTTTTAAGGCTTCGATTATTTCCAATCTTTCCATCAACTCGAGTATTTTTTGATAGCTTCCCGCGTCTTGCACAACCAATTCCGCTTATCCGTTAATTGTCAAAACAATCGGCTTGCCAGTTTCTTTTAATTGTTCGAGAAACTCGCTCGTGTTACGTTTGAAATTTGAA
>JANOXW010000745.1:0-3194 GCA_031418635.1 Acidobacteriota bacterium | reverse complement strand
CCGTATTTAGCGAGTCGCGCTTCCAAAATTTTCGTCGCATTATTAAACGCATCGGGCAAACAATTATAAAAATAATTATAGCCATTGAAAACTATTTTTTCCGTTTCGATAACAGGCTTTTTATCCGTAATTTTAGCTCGTGCGGCAAACCAATTTTGCAAAGAATCAGGCAAATTAGCTTGTGGCACGTTGTTGTTTTCAGAGGTTTCGGTGATTTCTGAACGATAAAAAATTTGATGTTCCATCGCGCCGACAATCTGTTTTTGCTCTTCTTTCGTTAAAGTTAAATTGTTCAATTGACGATAAAAAACAACTAACGACATCTCGTCAAACGAGTCGGGAACGATGCCTGTTTTGCCGTTGGTAAATTCGAGAAGCGGAAAATCGGCGTGCTTTTTCAAGCTAAAATAAGGCGAAAGTATAAATGGTCCGCAAGCCTTCGCACTCGGCAAACTACCGAACAAAAACGTAAAAACTAACGCGATTGAAACTACAAAACGGATTATATTTTAACTTTTTATTTGATTCTTTCCAAATCTGCCTTTTCCCAAGCGGTTGATTTGAAATAATAAAAATGGCGATTCGGCTTAAATTTAACATTTAAAGGCTCGTCAATCGAAATGCCGTAACTGCCACGACAAAGCGGTTCGCGCCAATCATTTTCTTTTGCCAAAAAGTCCCGAATCTTTTCCGCATCTGCGCCCATCACAAACGCCATCGGCACGGCTTCGTCAATCGGAAAATCATTAAACCAACCGTCGCCGATGCACCACGAAGCCAAAGCAGTTATCGTCAAAGGCGTATTTTCGGGCAGTTCCTTTTTTACAGCATTGATCAAATTTCGATAAAAATCGCGTTCTGAAACAACGACATCGAAATCTATCTGAATGGCTTTTACATTCGGTAATTCTAACGCCTTTTTGATTAAAGAAACAACCTTTTTTTTCTGCTCATCGGAAAGTGTCGGACGTTTTGCCACTTCTTTCATCGTTTCGATTCGCGTAACGGCGATTAAATAAGTTTCGGGAGAAACTTCTAAAGGCTGCCGACGCGGACGAAATGCAACCTCATCTTGTTGCAGAACAAGCGTTTGTGCCAAAAACGCGACACCGAATTTTTCCGAATCAAGAAACCGCAAATCTTCAGCGCGTTCCCACGCCCAAAGGATTTTTGGCGGCATTTCGTTATTTAATTTTGGGTTTGTCTGATGTTTTACTGAACAGGCAAATGACAAGAACAGTAGTATAATTAAACTTTGTCGAAGATGATTTGTTTTGTATTCATAAAGCATTTTTAATAGATTCTAACATCTCTGCCAAATTCTAAAAAAGGTTTTCAGGGAAGATGCAAATCTTCGGTGGTCGGTTTGAGAAAAGCATATTTAGCCGAAGCAATAGTTACGAAAATAGTCCAAATCGGAAAGAGTAGATAAAAGCCAATTAATGAATGTAAAGAATCAAGGCTAAAAAAGAATCTATAAATACTGGTCAAAATAAAAAATCCGATGGCTAAAGTTATAAGTAGGTTGAAAACCATCGAAATAAGCCAAAACCACTTTACAAATTCTTTGCTAAGAGCTATCCAAACGTATCCAAAGAGTAGGAAATAACCTATTACGGCAAAAGGTAAAAGTAAAACCCTTGAATCAAATTTTTTTGTAAAGGAATCAATTGTGGCAAAGATTAAAAAGTATGTTCCTAATGCACCCGGAATTGCCAAAAGTCCACTACCCAATGTTATAAGATAAAGCGGTAAAAGATTTGGCTGCTTTTGATTCATCAATAATAAAATACAACATTTCGTGGGAAAGTGAAATTTGTTCCGATAAGTTTTAGACAAGCCTCGAAAAATTGATATACTTACAAAAACTGAATAACCATTCATTTTTAAAGGAAAAAACAATGATTGAACGCGAACAACTAGAGATGGACGTAGTTTTTGTCGGCGCAGGACCGGCGAATTTGGCAGCGGCTTTGCATTTGAAAAATCAAGTCAAAGAACATAATGACCTAGTCAGTCGTGGCTTGCATCACGGCAGAATGATTGAAGATTTGGAAATTGGCATTATCGAAAAAGGCTCTGCCGTCGGAGCGCATATTTTGTCGGGCGCGGTGGTTGACCCGATTGCTCTGCGCGAACTGATGCCGGATTTTTTGGAACAAGGTTGTCCGGTTGATTCGACAGTAGAGAGCGATGCTTTTTGGTATATGACCGAAAAACGCGCCATCGAATCGCCAATTACGCCGCCGCCGCTTAAAAATAAAGGCAAATATATCGCATCGTTGAGCAAAATTTGCGAATGGCTGGCAGAAAAATGTGAGGAAGCGGGCGTGAATATCTTTCCCGAATTTCCGGGTGCGGGGATGCTTTATGACGAAACGGAGCGCGTTATGGGTGTTCGCACCGGCGATAAGGGAATTGACAAGGAAGGCAAACCGAAAGCGAATTTTGAGCCGGGCGTTGACTTGTTGGCAAAAGTTACGGTTTTAGGCGAAGGTGCGCGTGGTTCGTTGTCAAAACAATTAACGCAAAGGCTTGGGTTGAACGACGGCAAAGAGCCGCAGGTTTTTTCGCTTGGCGTAAAAGAACTTTGGGAAGTTCCCGCCGGAAATTTTGAAGAAGGGCGCGTCGTTCACACACTCGGTTTTCCGTCCGACGCGAAAACTTACGGTGGCGGTTGGATTTACGGGATGAAAAATAATGTCATCAGCATCGGTTATGTTACGGGGTTAGATTATTTAGACCCGATGATTGACCCACACTCTGAGTATCAAAAATTCAAAACGCATCCCGCAGTCGCTAAAATTCTCGCGGGCGGAAAAATGCTCAAATACGGCGCAAAAACAATCAACGCGGGCGGTTATTATACGATGCCAAAACTTTACGCGGACGGCGTTTTGCTGGTCGGCGATTGCGCCTCTTTCTTAAACGGACAGCGCATCAAAGGAATTCACACGGCGATGAAAAGCGGAATGCTGGCGGCGGAAACGATTATTATGGCGTTTGACCACGAAGATTTTACTTCAAATACGCTGAAACATTACGACGAAAAAGTAAATATGAGTTGGATTTACGACGAACTTTTTGCCGTCCGCAATTTTCATGCATCTTTTCAACGCGGTCGTTGGTCGGCACTCGTCAATGGCGGTTTGCAGTTTTTGACCGGCGGATTAGCGTGGGGATTTATGCCGAAA
>JANOXW010000744.1:0-1993 GCA_031418635.1 Acidobacteriota bacterium | reverse complement strand
TGTTTTGAACCTTGCACCTTGAACCAACAACCTTGCTTTTTAGAAATGAAAATTCGTCGAAATCAACACCGAACGTGCCGCGCCGGGAACAACCTGTCCGCCGGTAATGCGGTCGAAATAGTATTTGTCAGTCAGATTATTCAAATTCAGACGCAAATCAATGTTTTTGTTGATTTGATACGAAGCGGTTGCGTCAATCAACCAATAACTGTCCACAAACCGCGTGTTTATAGTATTTCCATAACGTCGGTCAACAAACCTCGCACCGCCGCCGATGCTCAGACGAAACGGAAATTGATACGTCGTCCATAAATTCAGCGAGTTTTTCGGCGTATTTATCAAACGCTTGCCGACTTCGGAAATGCTCACGCCGTTGACGATTGTCGGCGCAACATTCGATTTGACGATTTCGCTGTCAAGCAAAGTATAACCTGCCAAAATACTCCAATTTCGCGTAAAGTTTCCCGTCGCACTCAGTTCGATACCATCAACACGCTGGTTTCCCTCTAAAATAATCGGTTCGTCGCCGGGCAAACCGGGTGTTCGCGCATTGTTTTTATTAACCCGAAAAACTGCGCCCGACAGCAATAAACGATTTTTGAACAAATCCCACTTTGTTCCGGCTTCGAGCGTGTAAGTTTTTTCGGGTGCGACTGCCGCACTCGCTACGCTGTATGACAAACCTTCGAGCGACGGATTGAGCGACGTTCCGTAAGAAACATAAAAACTTGAAATTTGAATCGGTTTATAAACTGCACCGAAACGATAGCTCAATAATTTATCAATCCGCGCAATCGGCGTTAAAGTTGTTGCCGTCGCACTCACGCCGCCCGCATCAAACCGATCAAACCGGAGACCGCCGCTGACCTCAAACTTTGGATGAAATTTTATCGTGTCAAACAAATATCCCGATTGCGTATCAGCCGTTACATTGCCGACAAACGGCGTGAAAATAATTGCTCCTGTATAAATGTCAAACGGATTCGGATTTAATAAAGTCGTCGTTGCGTTAGGCGCAGAACGCAGTCTTCGAACATTGTTTTCGCGGACAAATTCAACTCCCGTAACCAGTGCGTGTTCAAACTTTCCGGTTAAAAATCGTGCCGTCAAATCCGTTTGATTGTCGTAAGTTTCGTCTTCCGTGAACCACGCCCGCAGTTGGCGGGTAATGGCGGTTGAATTAACACTTGCAAAACGCGGTGGTGTCGCAATCGAATCGCGGGTTGAAAAGCCGTAACGAAATTGGTTTCGGACATTTAATTTATCGTTAAAAGCGTGATTGAAAACGATTGTTCCCAAATCTGCCTTCAATTTTTCTTTGTCGCGGTCAAAGAATCCGTAAAAAGTATCACGCGGAACAGGCGCGGGACGGTCGCGGAAATCAACCAAAACATTATTCGTCGCCGGCACCCAAGGAATTCCGTAATCGGAAATATTATCTTGCTGTAAATGAAAATAGCTAAATGTCAGCGAACTTTTTGCACCGATGCCAAGCGTCAATGTCGGCGCGATTCCCCAACGATTGTTTTCAATGAGTTTGCGTCCGGCAAAGTTTGAGTCATGCACCAAAAAATTCAAACGAAACGCTGACCTGTCGCCCAAACCAAGCCGTGCCAGCGGCAAATTTATGTCGCCCGTAACGCGCTTTGTTTTATCGCTTCCAAAATTTGTGGAGAAATCGTAAAAAGGCTTAAAGCCCGGTGTTTTACTGATTAAATTTATCGTTCCGCCCGTCGAACCGCGTCCCGTATAAGACGACGACGGACCTTTGACTACTTCGACTTGTTCGAGATTAAACGGGTCGCGTGTTTGCGGACCTAAATCGCGTGAACCGTCAATGTAAATGTCGTTTCGCGCACTAAAACCGCGCAAATTCAGATTATCGCCCGCCGGGGCTCCACCTTCGCCCGCCGTAACGGTTAAACCGGGAACATTTCGTAAAACATCGCGTAAGGTCGTCGCGCCTTGCTCTTCAATTGTTTCTTTGTCAATG
>JANOXW010000743.1:0-5465 GCA_031418635.1 Acidobacteriota bacterium | reverse complement strand
ATCGGCAAGGATGTTATCCAAATTGTCTTTTAATCTTGTCGGTTGTCCGTTTTTGTCGGTTTTGCTTGGATGCAAATAAATGATGTCAATCTCATTGCCACGCGGACAGAGGTTGAATTCGTCCGTGTTGTCGGGATCGGTCAACCACAGATTAGCCGCGTTGCGATGTTTGCGAATATCTTCAAACATCGCGTTTAATTCTTTATGATGGTCAATCGCTTCGCCTTTTTTTATTTGTTCTTGTAAAACGGCGGAATCGAGGTGCAGACAGTTTTCCGAATGTCGCCCGATTGAACAACGCCCGTCGTCAGAGCCGAAGATTTGGCGCGAAATGGCGCGAAATGAAATGCCTTTAGCAATCAGCCTATTTATCTCCGCAACCTTACCGTTATTACAGATTGAGCATTTTCGCCCGATTGATTTCTGCTTTTTTGTGTTGGTCATCTTTTTATTTCTCCATTTTCTTTTGTTGTTTCTTCGTTCGCGTGATTGGTCAAAATCCGACAGATGAGCGCGGATATTTCCGGCAAATAACATTCGGCAATAACAACAGGTTGTTTGCCTTCTGCGGTCTTGATAACTAAATACTTTCTGTCAAAGAGCATCGCCCAAAAATGTTCGACTTGTGTTTTATTCATTTTCTAAAAGTTCCTTAAATCAACTTTGCGTTTTTACTTTCACAACCAAACGGACAAAACCACAGCTTGCCGTTTTCGATTAGTTTCATTGCCAGATTGCAGTTTGAGCAATTCGGGCTTATCGCTTCGACAATCTGCGCTTTCCATAAGCGGATAAGTTCAAATTGCTCGGCGTTGGTTTTCGTCGTGATGCGAAGTTTGTTTTCCGGCGTTATCTCAAAGCTGATGCCTTGCGCCTTTAACTCTCGTAACACGCGTCCGCCTTCCTTCTTTGTTTGTTCCTGAATATCCATTGCTTCAAATCTCCGTTCCGGCGGCTACGAAAGAATCATCTGCGCCCGTTTCTAAATTTTCTTTCGCCTTGTCTGCGTTATAAGCGTTATAAGCGTTAAAAGGTCGCTCAAAATCATCAGTTTCAGACCTTAAAACGCTTTTAACGCTTATAACGCAAGCAAACCAGATTTCTTTCGCTCTGCCTTTGGTTTCTTCTTTTCGCGGTTCGGCTAATCTGTTTTCAAGCAATAACGACAAAGCCGCATTGAGTTTTTCGTTGCTGATATGACGGTCAAATAAATTTCTAATGTCGGTTCTGCTTAATCCGGTTTCCTTATTTTCCTTTAACGTCGTTAAAATTCTTTCCGCCGTCAAATTTCCTAACCTTTCGCCAAAGACGTAACGCGCCGAATCTTCCGAGTATTGCCAAACGCTCAATGCAGTTTCTAAATGAATTCGTTCTATTTTGTCGCTTTGGTCAAGCAAGGCAAAAATGCAGGAAAGGCGCAAAACATAAGGGCTTGCCCGTTGCGTAACTTTGGCAAGATACCCGAAGCGCGAAGTTTCAAGATGTTCGTAACTCGATGCCCAAAGTTTGCTTGCTTCAATCGTGAAATTCATTTTCTCAATGTCTTTTGCGAAAGCGATTGCCGCTTTGATTCGACTTCGCAGTTTCCCCGTTTCTATTTCGTCAATGTCCGAGCCGAAAGGCAAAAACTTATCTCTTTCAACGGCAAAGAACATAAAACGGTTGGCATACCCGTTTGCCGCTTCGACTTCGCTCAATGTAACCAGCAGTTCGTCTTTGGTGATGTGTCCGATTATTGAAACGTGCGCGTTTGTGGTTCTAAGCGGTGAATTCTTTGTCAGACTTCGGGCGTTGCCGCTGTCCCAAAGGTTGCGGATAAAAGCCGAAAGAGTGTTTCCTTCGCGCCCTTGCACTCGAAGCACATTGGCAAATTCAGCTTCGACAATCAGCAAGCGTTTGTCGGATACGCCCGCGTCCATTTGAATTTCTTCTAGCTCATTGGTGTCGTTGTTTTTCTTTTGGATAAATTGAGCATCGCGGACGTGAGACAGCAAGCCTTCGCCGCTTGCCAAGCCGCTGACAAGACTTTCTTTTTCGTGATATTCGTCTAAGCCTTTGAAAACTTCTTTGACGCGCCCGAAAGAAGTTCCTTTGCGTCCCGTTGCCGTTTTACCGACTAACACGCAAAAGCAATTCGTGTATTGTTTATCGCCTTCGACTTTGAAAAAAGCGTAGCGTCCGGCAATGTTTCCAAAATAAACGAGAAATTGAGCGAGCAATGCCATTCGGCTGGCTTCGGTATGCGGTTCGACAAGCCGGACAAAATCACCCGCCAAACCGTAAAAACATTTTTCATCCGGCACGGGAAAAGCTCTGACTTTAATTTCGGTTTCTTCAAACTCTTTTCGTTGCTTTTCGACACTTTCACGGCTCGGTAGTTTTTCATTCGGCAAACCGAATGCTTTTAACATCTCGAAATAACTGCAAGGCGGTTTTTTAAGACAAGCGACAATTCCGTTTGTGGGATCGTGAAAGGCGGAAGTATCGCCGTTGCCGTTATGGACAGGACATTTTATTTCATAAGTTCCGCGCCCGGTTTCTTTTGCTTTTGCCTTAAACCGCCGGCAAAGTTCCGAGTGTCTGTCTTCGTGAAACTCGAAATAAAGCGTGTCTTGCGGCTTATGTTCATTCCCGTTTGCTTGATTATTAGCGGCTTTCGGGCGCGTCTGATTGTCGTTTGACGCGAAAGATGCAAGCGGCAACTTTTGCCAATCTAAAAACTCGCCGTCTTTTGTGTGAAAGACGTAAGGCGCATCTTTTTCGGCAATCGCTGGTGTGTAGAACATCCGCGAAGCGTCTTTTGCGCTTTCATCAATCGGTAAGCCTGTTTTCTGCTTTACATAGTGCCAGAGTGCCGGAAAGTCTTTCGCGGGAATCGGACACTCAAGCGGCAAAACCACTCGAAAGCGTGGTTCGGCATTCGGGTTATTTTCGGTTTGGCGTAAGTGCGAGTGCGTTGAATAAATCGCGTAAGCCGAATCGAAAACGCAAATTTGCGTTTTAAGCGTTTCAAATTCGGCGTTGTGGTCAATGTCCAAGACCAACAGCGAAACTTCGCGGACGTTTTCTTTCAGCCGATAAGCCGGTTCAAACACGGCGGGAGCAAAAAGTAATCCGTCTTTTTCAACTCTAACTTGCGGTTTTTGGAATTCGGAGAGAAGCTGTTGCCAGCCTCTCTCCGCTATTTGCGGTTTGGTATCGCGCTTGTTATTGAAAAGAGAAATTTTAAATTTTTGTGTCATCGTTTATTCCTCCGTTCAAATCTATTTTTGGTAATTTCAACTTCCCGTTCTGTCCGACAGCAACAGCATAGCGGCACGAGCCTAAAACGGTAGCCGTCGAGTTCAGCAGTATGTTTGCATTCAAAACATTGAATCTTTTCAGATATTTTCGTTTTGGCATTTGTTTTGAGTTGGTCTTTGCCAAAATCAAAAGTATTTTGAGTTATTGACATATACGCCTCCTCAAAAATTTTTGAAAATTATTCAATGCCTTTGTCGCAAAGTTGTTTCTGGCAATTTTTCCCTTGCTTTGCGCCGTTATAGTAAAAAAGCACGTTCTGCAGATGGAAAGCGTGTTACTCATTTTTTTAGCCGCAAAATTCTTTTCACAGCCAAAGCAAAAGTAAAGCCGAATAATTTTTGGTGGCTTAATTACCGCTAAAATTTCGTGTTGCAAAATCTCTGCTTTTTCGTCATAATCAATTTCATAAAAACCATTTGCAATGTTTGGTAAAAGTTCGATTGGTTTAAAGCCGATGTTGGAAGCATCGGCTGTTTTTATTTTTCTCATACAATTTTCAACTCCTTTTGATCAATGTCCGCAACTGCGAACGCCACCTGTTTATTCCGCTCGGAAAACTCCGTCAAATCATCAAGGCTATACACTAATTTGCCTCCGAAGCGTCGAAATGAAATTAAGCCCGCTTTTCGCGCACGCCAAAGTGTTATCGGAGCGAGGCGAATATACGCTGAGGCTTCCTTTTCTGTAAAATATTTTTGTTGAATCCGACTATTTTTTTGATTCAACAATTCTCGATCATTTGAAATTTTCTCCATATTTTTTCTCTTATTTGCTTTTTTTGAATTTAAAACGCAAAAAGCCGACGCTGGAAAACGGACTTTGCAATCCATCTTCGCGTCGGCTTTAATGTGGAATTTACTTCCCTTAAACCCGTGAAAGTTGTGTAACTTTCTATATTTTCAATCTACTTAAAAATTTTTCAAAACAAACCTTGAATTTGTTCTACTTTTTAAACTAGCCAGATATTCCTGACTTGTCAAATTGTTTCTCAAGCAATCGAGTGCGTTTCTCAATATTTCAATCTCACAATGATTTTCAATTCACCATTTCGGAAGCCGTCTCGGTTGCTATTTCGCTAAAACGCTCGGCATTAAATTTGTCGAGTAAGTTTGCCGCAATCATTACCGAATCGTTAGTTAAATTGACGTATCGCTGAAATGTTTTCATTGACGTATGTCCGCTTATTTTCATTACTTCGCTCGCCGGAACGCCGCCGCGAATCAAGCGCGTTATTGCCGTATGCCGCAAATCGTGAAAATGTAAATTGGTGTCAAGCAAATCGGCTTCTTTGAGGGCGGAACGCCAAGAGCGATTAAAATTGTTTTCGATACCGAAAACGAGCAGGTTTTTATCCTTCGGCGAAAGTTCCCAAAGATGCGCGAGTTCGCCTTTTATTCTTGCTGACATCCCGATTCGGCGCATTGTTTCGGTTTTTGTGTTGGTTGCTTGAACCGTAATAACTCCGGTTATAAAATCCACATCCATAAAGCGTAATTTGAGCAATTCGCCTTTCCGCATCGTCGTATCGAGGGCGCAAATAATAATCGGCGCGATATGCTTCCGATCTTCGTTTTCGCAAGCGGCAAGCAATAAGGTTTCTTCCTTCGTGCTTAAAATCCTGTCGCGGCAAACTTCCGCCGCCGCTGAAATAATGTTTTTCGCTCTCTGAAACGGGTTGCGTGAAATATAATCTTCGGCTTCCGCAAAAACAAAAATCTGTCGAAGCAAAGATAATTCACGATTAACCGCCGCGATAGAGCGCGGACGCGAAACTTCTACTTTTTTCCAAATAAACTTTTTCCGCGCCTTTATCGGATTTTCTTTCTTTACACTTCGTTCAGTAACAATAGGCGTTTGCAGTCGGTGTGCTTTGTAGGCTTCTAAATCGCTCGGCTTGATATGTCTGATAGGTTTGCGCCCGAAAAACTCTTTAAGCGGCTTTAAGAAATAGATTTGATTTTGATATGAACGACTGCCCAAAATTTTCAAACCGTTCTGAAAAACAGGCGGAATGAGTTTTATTTTCTCGTATTTGTCGGCAACTTCCCGAAAAGATAATTTATCGGCTTGTAAAGCCGTCTGTCCGCCTTGCTCCAATTCTTTCCGCATCTGTTCAATCAGAATTCGGGCGTGTGTGCGAGTTTGCGCCGGACGCAGTTTTT
>JANOXW010000742.1:0-7769 GCA_031418635.1 Acidobacteriota bacterium | reverse complement strand
CAAACTTTTCGGTGTCCAAAATCCCAAAATATCCAAGTATATTTTCTCGCCGTCGGGTGAAGTCAGCACAAAATCAGGCACAAAAGCGGTTTTGCCCAAATCAATTACGGCTTTATTTTCTTGCAACTGCCAACTCGCCGCCGATTTTTCCCAATCTTTTTTCAGACGCTCAAAAATTGGGTTATCGTATTCGGGTTCGTCAAAATAGCACGAAGTCAGTTGATTTTGCTCGCTTGAAAGTTCGTAAAACGCATTGCCTTTTTCTTTTTGTGAAATTTCAGCCGACATTTTCCAATTCGTGCAGAGCAGCAAAGCGGGCAGAAAAACTGCCATCTGAATTCCATATTTTTGCGAACGGTGAAAGAGCGAAGCCGCGCCCGTTAAGCGAATTTCGTAACCGTTGACGGCGTTTCCGATGACCGAATGAATTAACCCGAAATGTTTTATCCAACCGAAAATCGCCCGATAATTCGCTGTGTTTGAAGGCGCAACACGAATTTTCATCTCGACGCTTTTGTAAAGCAAGGCTTGTGCCTGCGCGAGATTATAGCGGTTAAGCAAATCCGTCGGCGTAATCGTTTCAAACGAAATCATCTTTTGATTTGCTGACAAATCGGCGTAAAGATTAGCAAAAATTGTTTCGGCATCAGCATCGAATTCATTAGCAACAATTTCTAAAACTTCCTGTCGCTGTTTGGAATTTGGCAAAACAGGCTGAAATTTTCGCGCTTCGAGAAAGACTTTTTGGCGAATTTCTTCAGGCGTAGCGGGCGCAGAAGTTTCAAATTTGGCGCGGTCGGTCAAAAGTTTGATAAAACCGCGCAAAATTCGATAATCCGTTCCCGCGCCGATATATTCTTCCAGTTCGCGTTCCAATTCACCGCGAGTCATTTCGACAAAATTCTCGAAAATTTCAATCAAAATTCGAGTGTCGTGCAAATATCCCGCGTCGTCGGTTTTTATCAGGCGCGGAGAAATTTTATCTCCGCGACGAAAATTAAGAGCTAAATCGGAAGTCAGCATTTTAATATTTTGATAGCTAAAATTGCGATTTCAATCTTGCCTGTCCAAACTAAATTATACCTATTTTTTTATTTTGCCTAGCTTTTGATAATCTTCCGGTGTGTCAATATCGAATTCTCCATCAGGAAAAAAGATTTCGGATGTTTGGCTTTTAAACTTTTCAATTATTTTTTTTGCACCACCGGAATGTTTCAGATTAAAAAGTTCGGGAAATAAATGATGACTGAATAATGCCGGAACACCCAAAGTTTCTACATATTTGGAAGCCACGACCAACGAACCGGTAGCTTGTTGCGTTTTAACAAGCTGATTGATAATTTCAGCAGTTATCAACGGCTGATCGCAAACCATTATCACAACTCCTTTTACTTGATTGTCTAAATCTAAAATTTTTTCCAGCCCACATTTTATCGAACTGTTCATTCCGTTTTGCCAATCAGAATTTTCTGCAATCTGGACATCAAAATCTTTTATTTCACTTTTGAAAATGTCGGCATTTGAGCCGAGAACAACTACAATTGGACGACAAACCGAATTTAACGCCGCCTGAATTGCATTTTGCAGTAATGTTTTACCCCTAAATTCCAGCTGTTGTTTAGGTTTGCCCATTCGAACTGACGCGCCGGCGGCAAGTAACAGAAGTCCGATTTTAAATTGTGTTTTCATTATGTTAGCTTTGAACAAATGGTTCTTATTTGTGAAAGCAGTAAAAATTATGTTCGGGGTTACGCTATTTTGTATTATAAAAAGGGGGGTTTAAATGTCAAACGAAGTTGAAATAGAAGAAATGGAATTGAACGACGACGAAAAAGAATTGCTAAAAGGGCTTTTAAGTGCTGATTCGGATGATCTTTCCGAATCAGGCGCGGCAAGACGCGATTTTCTGAAACAAATGTCAGCGGCAAGTATCGCACTTTTGGCGACGCAAGTATTAGACACGCAAAAAATTCTTGCGTATTCGGCAGATGAAATAGCTGTCGGTGAGAAATCAATCGGGATTGAAAACGGCGTAAAAGTCGGCTTTAAAGTCAACGGCGTGGAAAAATCTTTAAATGTTGATTCGCGGATGACGTTGCTTGACGCTCTGCGCGAAAGACTTGCATTGACCGGCTCTAAAAAAGGTTGTGACCACGGACAATGCGGTGCTTGCACGGTAATAGTTGACGGTCGCCGGATACTTTCGTGTCTGACTTTAGCCGCTACTTGCGAGGGCAAAGATGTAACCACTATCGAAGGTTTGGCGAAAGGTAACGAACTACATCCGATTCAGGCGGCGTTTATCAAACACGACGGTTTTCAGTGCGGTTACTGCACGCCCGGACAAATTTGTTCAGCGGTCGCGGTTTTAAATGAAGCGAAAAACGGCGAAGCGAGTTACGTTACGTCGGATGTTCGGCAGAAAGCACGTTCACTGCAATTATCGGATGATGAAATCCGCGAGCGAATGAGCGGAAATTTGTGTCGGTGTGGCGCGTATCCGAACATCGTCGCGGCGATTAAAGAAGTTCACACAGGCAAAGATGTCGCTCAAACCTGGCAGTTTGCGGGTGAAAATAATGTGGCGATTTTCGAGAAAGTCGAAAACGACGGAATGAACAAAGGAGGCGACGCATAAACAATGAGACCTTTTAAATATACGAGAGCAAATAATGCGGCGAATGCCGTGCAGACGGCAACGGCGAACAACAATTCCAAATTTTTGGCGGGCGGCACGAACATCATTGATTTGATGAAAGAAGATGTCGAACGCCCTGACGAACTTATTGACATCACACGACTTAACTTTTCACAAATCAAAATGGTTGATGCCGGCGCGAATAAAGGCGGAATAACCATCGGCGGAACGGCGAAAAATACTGATACAGCGAATCATCTGCTAGTGCGTCAAAATTATCCGCTTTTGACACAGGCGATTTTAGCCGGAGCAAGCGGACAAATTCGCAATATGGCGACCAACGGCGGAAATCTCAATCAGCGAACACGCTGTTCATATTTTTATGATACGGCGATGCCGTGCAACAAACGTGAACCGAATTCGGGTTGCGGCGCATTGGAAGGAATCAACCGAATGCACGCGATTTTCGGTTGGTCGAAAGATTGCGTCGCCGTAATGCCGTCGGATATGTGCGTCGCTCTGGTCGCTTTGGATGCGACGGTTAAAGTCCAAAAACCGGACGGCACGGAACGCTCGATTGCGTTTGCTGATTATCACCGTCTGCCCGGAAATGTGCCGGAAAAAGACAACACACTCGAACACGGTGAATTAATTACGTCAATCGAGATTCCGAAAAACAATTTCGCGGGTAATTCTTATTATCTGAAAGTCCGCGACCGCGCAAGTTATGCGTTTGCGCTCGTTTCGGTTGCCGCCGCGCTGGAAATGAACGGCAAGAAGATCAAAATTGCGCGAATTGCGATGGGCGGCGTGGCGCACAAACCTTGGCGGGCGTTGGAAGCCGAAAAATTCCTAAACGGCAAAGACGCGACCGAAGCCAATTTCAAAGCGGCGGCGGAAGCCGAAATGAAAGCCGCAAAACCACTCGAATATAATAAATTCAAGGTCGAACTCGGAAAACGTGCGATTGTCAGAACTTTGATGATAGCGATGAACGGCGGGAAAGCCTAATTTATGGCAAAGACAAACAAACATCCATTAGCGGAAGCGATATATGGTTGCCCAACTGAAGCCATTTTTAGCGGTGGATAATTAACCTAACCATCAATTTCAAGGGGTTAAAGAAATGAAAAAAGAAACGGACGTAATCGGCGATGCGATGAGTCGTGTGGAAGGGATTTTATAAAGTAACTGGCACCGCGAATTTTGCGATGGATTTTCCGGTGAATAATCCGGCGCACGGTTTTTTGTTTGAGAGCGAAATTGCCGCCGGATAAATTGATTTGAATAAATGTTGCCCACGAATAGCACAAATGAATGCGTGTTGTTCGCGGAAAAAAAATAAAAGGGGAAATTATGATTAAAACAGAAGTTATAGGCAAACCGCTTGACCGCAAAGACGGGCGTTTGAAAGTTACGGGGCAGGCGAAGTATGCGGCTGAATTCGCCGTCAATAATATCGCTTATGCGTTTCCTATTCGTTCGACAATTGGAAATGGAACAATAACTACGATTGATAAGAGTGTGGCGGAAAAGGCAGACGGCGTTTTAACGATAATTACGCACGAAAATGCGATGCGTTTGAAGACGTTAACGAATCCGTTGGAACTTTTGATGGTCGGCGGTTTGCTCGGCGAAAATATTTTGCCTTTGCAGGATAATAAAGTCGGTTATTTCGGGCAATATATTGGTTTGGCAGTGGCTGAAACTTATGAACAAGCGCGGACAGCCGCCGAATTGGTCAAGGTAACTTACTCGAAACTGCCTGTTGCTATTGATTTGAAAACGGAAATGCCAAAAGCCGAGAAGCCGGAAATAAGTGGTTTCGGTGAGCAAGTTCAGTTAAATGCGGGAAAAACGGCGGGCATCATTAAATCTTCTCCCGTGAAAATCGAACATACTTACACGACGCGCACGGAAAATCATCATCCGATGGAACCGCACGCGACGATTGCGATATGGGAAGCGGAGGACAAAATTTTGCTTTACGACGCGACGCAGGGCGTGAAAGGCGTGCAAGGCGTGGTTTCATATTTTTTCGATTTACAGCCCGATAATGTTCGCGTAATGTGTCCGTATGTCGGCGGCGGTTTCGGCTGTAAAGGCGGACAATGGGCGCATATTTTAATGACCGCGATGGCGGCAAAAGAGGTCAAACGTCCGGTAAAACTTGTACTAACGCGCCAGATGATGGTAACGAATGTCGGTCGCCGACCGGAAACTATGCAAAAAGTTGCGCTTGCCGCCGATAAAAACGGAAAATTAAAAGCAATTCGCCACGAGAATACTTCTTACAAATCATTTTCAGGTTATTTTGAAGAAAGCGGCAAACAGACAAAAGTTTTATATTCGGCTGACGAGCGTGAAGTAACTTATAAAATTGCTAAATTCAACATCAATTCGCCCACTTTTATGCGTGCGCCGGGCGAAACGCCGGGAACTTTCGCGCTCGAATCGGCGATGGATGAACTCGCAGTTGAGTTGAAAATTGATCCGATCAAATTACGGACAATCAATCATACTTCGATTGATCCCGAAACAAAACTTCCCTTTTCGCTCGAAAATATCGTCGAATGTTACACCATCGGCGCGGAAAAGTTCGGTTGGGCAAATCGCAAATCTCAGCCGCGGATGAATAGAAAAGGAAAATATCTGGTCGGACACGGAATGGCGACGGCGACTTATCCGGCAATTCGCTCGACGGCTTCGGCGAAAGTGCAGATTTTCGCCAACGGAAATGTCAAAGTTTTTTCGGCGACGCAGGATATCGGCACGGGAACTTACACGATAATGGCACAGACTTTGGCGGATGCGCTCGGCGTATCCGTCGAAAGAATTTCGGTGGAAATCGGCGATTCTAGTCTGCCGACCGCGCCCGTTTCCGGCGGCTCGACGACGGCGGCGAGTGTTACGGCGGCGGTTTTGACCGCAGGCGAAATGCTCAAAAATGATTTAATGAAATTGGCGATGAGCGATAAACAATCTAAATTAAACGGCGCAAAAATGGAAGACATCGAATTTTCAAACGCTCGTTTTTATGTCAAAGGCGAAATATCGAAATCCGATGATTATTCGGACATTTTAAAGCGCAACGGTAAGGATATGTTGGAAGTTTGCGCGACAAGCGTTCCGCAAAACGGCGGCGGACTCGGCGGAAATTACGCGCCGTGTGCAACCGAAAAATTTGCTTCGGATGAAGACGCGGACGCGAAAAAATATTCGTTTCATTCGTTCGGCGCACAATTTGCCGAAGTAATGGTTGACGAAGACACAGGCGTTGTCCGCGTTTCACGTTTTACGAGCGTTCAGGACATCGGCAGAGTTTTAAACGAAAAAACTGCGCGTTCGCAAATCATCGGCGGCGTGATTTACGGTCTCGGACAAACACTGATGGAGGAAACTTTATACGACAAACGCTGGGCAAATCCGATTCAGAGACATTTAGGCGATTATCACATTCCGTCAAATCTCGATGTTCCGGTTATTGACGTGCATTTCATTGGCAAACCCGACCCGCACATTTCGCCCATCGGCGCACGCGGAATCGGCGAAATCGGCATCACCGGAGTCGCAGCGGCAGTGGCAAATGCGGTTTATAACGCAACGGGAATTCGCATTCGGGATTTGCCTTTAACGCCTGATAAATTTTTGTAAATTTAATTTTAAGTTTCAAATTTGACGAATACGAATTACCAAATTTCGTATTCGTCAAATTTTATTAGAGTTGATTTTTAATTAAAAAATGTCAAAAGAGATTCAGCAAATTATAAAAGAAATAAACTCTCAAAGCTCAGATTCACATATAGTTCTGGCGACTGTGGTTGATTTAAAAGGTTCGGGCTATCGGTTGCCGGGCGCGAAAATGTTGATTGCGGAAAACGGCGACACATTCGGAACGGTTTCGGGCGGATGTCTCGAATCGGACGTTTTAGAACGCGCCCGGAAAATCCTGAAAACGAGAAAACCGGAACTTTTAACATACAATACGGCTGAAAACAGAGATTCGGTTTTTTCCCTGAATATGGGCTGTAACGGAATTGTTAGAATTTTGATTGAACCAATCGAAGTTGATAATATTTTATTTAGAACTTGGGATTTAGCTTTTAAGCAAAGATGGCGACAAACAATCGGAACGCTTATTTCAACCGACTTTGATTTTCAAATCGGTGGCAGAATTTTTTATAGTGCAGTTGAGCAGTTCGATTTTGAAAATCTACCACCATTTTTTGAAGATTCACACGAAACTATGGATTTTTGCGAGATTTTTTTTCGGCGAAATGAGTCGGCAAAAACCATTGAATTTGAAAATGAAAAAGGTAAATTCGAGTTCTTTTTTGAAAATATCAATCCGCCATTAAATTTAATGATTTTCGGCGCGGGTTATGACGCAATTCCGCTCGCGGATTTTGCAAAAAGTTTGGGCTGGAGAATTTCTGTCGTAGATCATCGCGGAGCGTTTGCAACCAAAGAAAGATTTCCGAATGCTGATGAAATCACGATTTCACATCCTGAAAATTTGTCTGAAAGATTAGAAATTGATAATGATTCGGTTGCGGTCGTGATGTCGCATAATTACGAAAAAGACCGCGAAATCATCAAGTTTTTGTTAAAACAAAATTTGCAATATATTGGCGCACTCGGACCGAAAAGACGCACCGAAAAACTTCTCGAAGAATTAGAAGCAGAAGGTTTTGAATTTTCAGATTTTGAACTTGGAAAACTTCACGCGCCAATCGGTTTGGACATCGGCGCGGACACGCCGGAAGCGATTGCGCTTTCAATTGTGGCGGAAATCCAAAGCGTTTTAAAAAATCGTCATGGTGGATTTTTGCGTGAAAGAAATGGTTCAATCTACGAACGAAACACGGCATAAATTATTTTGAGAATTTAGTTCCTTTTTGCGTAATAAGCAGGTTAGAAGATGTTTTCGGGTCTAATAAAAATTCATAAAATTCTTTAAATGCTTGTTTTTACACAAGTTTTAGATTTTTCTTCATTATCCATTGTCCATTTTGCATTACTGCTTATCAGTTATAAATTATATGAATCTTTTTGAACTAACCTAAACTTTTATCAATATTCCGTCAATCTCGGAAAACGAAGAACAGGTCGGATTTTTTCTGCGCGATTA
>JANOXW010000741.1:0-6895 GCA_031418635.1 Acidobacteriota bacterium | reverse complement strand
ATCAAGCCGAATGCCAACACATATTGAGTGTTTTCTTTTAAGGATTCGGGAAGTTTTTTTTGAAGTTTATCGCTCACCTTTAAAATTATTTGACCGCAAAATACGCGAAATGCGCTAAATATAAAACCAAAGTATTTTTTTCGCGGCTTTTGCGTATTTCGCGGTCAATAAAAAATTATAATTAGATTTTAACTAAATTGTATCTTTTTGTGCCGCGCTTTTCTTCGGCTGGGCTGTTTTCTTTGCCTGTGTTTTTTTCGGCGGTGTTTCGGTTTCTTTGCCGTTTTCTTCCGGTTGATGCTCTTTCGGACGCTTGGCTTCCTTGTCTTTGGCATCGAGTTTCAAGCCGAATTCCGCCATTATATCCATCGCTTTGCCAATAACTGTATATGGCGAATTGAGAACAACATTGAAGGTTTCGCTCAACGTCATAAATTCGAGTTCGAGCAAATTGGCAATCTTTTTCTCAAGTGGCAATTCGGCAAATTCCTTTTTAAATTCTTCCGCTTTATCTTCTTCGGTTTTTACTTCTTCTTCGGTTTTTTTATTAGTCATAACAACAACTTCTCCTGCTTTTTCTAATTTCGCCTGACACGCCAGACGTTCACCGTCTTTACGTCTTTGTTCGCTTAATTGTTCGGTTTCGGCTAAAGTCGGTGCGGATAAAAAGTCGCGTCCCGACGTTATTTTCATCGCACACAAATCAGATTCGCCTTGCCGTTCACATTCGATGTCCACGCCCAAACGATGCGCCGCATCAATCAAATAACTGCCGACGGCAACGATGCCGCTTCTCTTTTCATTTTCAAATTTTAATTCAACTTCTTCCATTTATTTTAATGTCCCACAACTGATTTTACGCGCACACGCGGTTGTGCGCCCGAAGCGGCAGTTTCCGAATCCTTCTTTTGACAATCTTCGCACAAGCCCAAAATCCGCAACGAATGATGCGTCGGTTTAAAAGCGAATTTGTCTGCCATTTCGTCTTGCAAGGCTTCGATTTCTGCCGAGAAAAATTCAATAACTTTGCCACATTCGGTGCAAATCATGTGGTCGTGATGCGCGTGTTCGTAATGATGTTCATAATAAGTTTTGCCGTCGCCAAACCGAACCTCACGCGCCAAACCCGCTTCTGTCAATAATTTCAAAGTGCGATAAACCGTTGTATGCCCGACACTTGAATCTTCTTTTTGGACTAGCCAATAAAGGTCTTCGCTCGACAAATGGTCTTCGGTGCGTAAGAAAATTTCCAAAATAACTTCCCTTTGCGCCGTGTGCCGCAAGCCCGCTTTTTGAATATACTCCGAAAAAATCTGCTTTTCTTTTTGAAATTTCTTGCCTGCCATATCTAAAATATACAAAATTTCTGCCTTGAATTGTATATTTTTATCTTATCATTTGAGATTCTTTTTCGCTAACGAAATTAGCTCGCCCATTTTTTTAAGATTCTCCGCGTTTGCGCCTTGCTCTTTTGCTAGATGCGCGGAACGATTGCCAAGTTGCAGATAGACTTCTAACGCTTCGGTTGAAACATTTTCGCGCAAAACTTCGAGATGTTTTTCAAGCGTGGCAACATCCGCCCGCGCAAAAGTTCCCGTTAAAGCATCGGTGGTTGTTTGGGTTGAAAGGTTTTCGACCGTGCTTTTGATAAGCGGCAATAAAACTTCCTGAGCGTTTTTTTCATCCAGTCCGCATTTGGTCAACATCTCGATTGCCACATCAATCAGCGCGACCAAATGACCGCACGCCGTAACCGCCGAAGCATGATAAAGCGTCTTATATTTCGTTTCGATAAAAAAAGATTTTCCGCCAAGTTTTTCGACAATTTCTTGGGCAACTTTTACTGCTTCATCATCGCCTTCGACACAAAAATATGCGTCCTGAAATCGTTCCGCACCCAAGCTAGAATCGCTAATCGAAACCAACGGATGAATCGAACCGATTTGGCAACCGATTGTTCGCAAACCTTGCAAGACATTAGAAGAAAGTGCGCCGCTGGTGTGAAAAACTATCGGTTTATTAGTCAAGTTTGCCGCTAAACTTTCAGCTACCTTTTCGATTTCAAAATCTTGCGTAGTAATAAAAAGGATGTCGGAGGAAATCTGACTACATTCGGTTAAAACCTTCGATTTTATAGTTTCGGCAATCTTTTCAGCATCTTCTTTTTTTCGCGCAACCAAATTTTCAATCTCAAATCCATTTTTCTCCAAAGCTATCGCCAAAGCTCCGCCAACTCTGCCAATGCCGATAATCGAGATTTTCATTGTTTCCTTGGGAGCGCAGGCAAGGCTGTCTGCGCTCCCAATATTCTAATTGTTCAATTGATAGATTAAATCTGCTTGATTTATAAAATTATCATTATTTGAAAAATCTAATGACATTGGTGGCAACATCTCAAAAACTTTTTGCAGAATTATCAATTCGCTGTTGGTCAGAAATTTAACCTCGGCGCAATTTTCCAAAATTTCGATCAAGTGCAAAGCAGATTCGGCAAACTCTTTGTCCCGACTTTCTGCCGAAAAACGCTCGATGTGCGGAACTAAAGTTTCCGACAATATTCGCAATGTTTTCAAATAGGAGGCGCGTCCGCGATTGATTGTTTCGCGCAAAGTTGTCGGCAATTTTTCCCATTCCTGAATTTTCGTCAAATTAAACGAACACGCACAGAATGGATGCGTTTTGAGCATTTCACGCACATCAAAACGACAATCCAATTCTCTGAATTGACGACGAATATTGTTTGCCGATTGGCGATGCGTTTGCGGAAAAACCGTCTGCCGCGAAAGATTTTCAAATTCCCACCATTCATCGCTTTGCAAAATCTCGTTAAATTGTTCTTGCAAATGATGCGATTTCATAATCAAATCGTGTTTGAGCGCGAAATGTTCAGAAAATCGGGTATGAAAAGTTTCCCATAAATTTTCCATTTCCCGATTGAGTATTTCGTTTGGAGTCGCGTAGCTTGCGTCAATAATGTTGAGCAATTTTTCACGGAAATATTCGGTTTTTTCGTCTTCCGTAGTTTCGCAAACCGCTAAGTAATTCCAAACTTTCTCGCGCACTTTCACACCGTTGATAAAATCTTCTAAAACGACCAAATCTTTTGTGCCGATAAAAAACTCCGGTTCCGAATCGGAAAAAGCGTCGGCGATGCGCTGCAAGCCTTCTTCCAGCGAAATCGAATTGTCCAAAATCGTGCTGATTGTTTCAGCAACCGTGCCGAAAGTTTTTTTGGCGCGAACCCACAACCGCCATATTTTCGTGTTCAAAACTTCACCGGGCAATTCGTTAAATCTTTCCAAAACTCCTGACGCATTCCAATCAGTCAGCCAATTTTCCAAAGCATTCCGAACCGCTTTATTTTCTTCGGGCGCATCAATTGACTGAAAAAAGTCTGCGCCCGTTAAAATTCGCGCCCACGCCGTCAGGCGTTCATTGCCGTATAAAACCGTCGAAGTTTTGGCAACTCCTTCGATGTCGTCCCAAATAATCGTTAAATCCAAGGACCGCCGATTGATTCTATCGCCTTTTGAGGTAACAAATTCTATCTGCCGTTGGGCGACAAGTGCCGTCAAAATCAGATGTTGCGCCTCGCGCACTAAACCATTTGGAGATTGTTTTAACTGACGATAAATGGTTTTGAGAGAAACGGGGTTTTCGCGGTTCACTTTAACTAAAGATAAAATTTCTTCGACCAACGGCAATTTTACGAGTTTTTCTTCCGTTTCCAAAGCAAACGTATCGCCGTGTTGAGCGACCAAGCCGAGTGGCAAGGCAAAGGTCTTCGCCATTTCTTGAACTTCCGCCAAAGATTGTCGTGCGCCACTGAAAAAATCATTTATCAACGCCGAAACTTCCGTCATTCCAATAATTTGAGCAAAATATGGATGATTCGGGTAACGCGCTTCAAACAGCGGCTCAAGCGTCAGCGAAAACATTTCGGACAAAGTTTTTGCATTCTTGGCTTGGTCGGAAAGTTGATAATCAAACCCGTCAATAATGATTTTTGCTTCTTCAACAAAGATCCGATTCCAGATTTTCTCAACCGAAAGCGTCAAAGCATGTCCGACGGCGCGAACTTGTTCGCCATATTCTTCTCGCAAATCCGTGTTCGTCAGCAAAACATAGTAACGCAAAATTGCTTCGGCTTCTTCCTTTCTGAGCGGTGCCGGTTGCCAATAAACCCTTGAAATTTCCGATTGGCTATCTTCCGTTTGCGGTTCAATAAGCTCATTGCTGATAATCACTTCCCAATCCAAAAACTCGGAATTAACAATCGTCGAATTATTTTCAAGTTCATCTTTTTCCAGATTCCAAAAGACACGCCCGCGCCGCAATCCGCCGCGCCAAACGATTTGACAATCAGTCCAGTTGTTCACTTCGTTTTCTTCGGAAAACGTCCAATCGGAAAATCTTTCACGCGCCATGCGCCGGAGAATTTTTGGAATAACGACGGGTGAAACGGGTTTGATCGCTTCCGCTAAAAAGTTGTTGAGATTGTCTTTAGTGCCGACCTTTAAACTGTATCGGTCTTCCCTGCCTTCTTCCCTGAAACATTGAATATCTTCAGGAAAAACGGAAGCAAAATTTTCCAACAAATCCCTGACAAGTTGGACGGCTTTGGTTGGTTCATTTTCGTCGTAAATCAACATCGCCGCGCTGATTTCACCGGCGGTTGTGCCGTCGCCTTCAAACGATAAAAGAAATAACGCTTTTAAGACGAGTTTGGCTTGCAGACGTTGCATTACCGGAATTTGAGAGATAATTCCAGCGTTAAATTTGTCATAAGTGGCAAAGGCTTCGTGTAAACCCTCAACTTTACGAAGCGTATTTTCAATGTTGTCAAAAACCTCATCCAAAGCAATCAGGGAATTTGCCGGACGACCGAGAATTTTGTTTCCGGCTTCTGCCGCAAAACCGAGCAATGCAAAATTTGGCGCATAAAGACGAACAAACGGCGCGGTTTCCAAAATTATCGGATGAAGCGGATAGAGCGCACTGAACCGCTGTTCGCTCCAACGAAAATTGGGCAAAACTTCTCTGAAATACGAATAGATCTCGTATAGCAACGTTTCTGTCAGGCGGTGTTTCGGGAAAACGTGAGTGTCAACAATTTTGTAGAGATGTTCCTGATCGAGATAATCAATCGAAAAACTACGCGCGATCGCGGCATTCACGCCGTCGGCTCCGGCAATGTCATCGTCGAGCGCAACGCCCACAAACATATTCAGATTTGCCGCTAATTCGGCAATTTCGCCGAGCTGTGCGCCGTCATCACGCGAAACCCGCGTTGCGCGTTCAATAGCTGTATCCGCAATCAGTATAAATGACAGATCGCCCGATTTTTCAACTGCCATTTTGAGCAAATCGGAAATTGAATTGCCCAACTCTGAGACTTTAACCAAAAAGCAGCGCGCAATCGCGTCTTTCAGTTCTTCGATAAACGTCAGTTGAGTTCCGCGACGCACAAAAGCAACCGGATAACGGCGGCGTTTCAATCTCTGCATACTGACCGAAACGTGCTGTTCGGAAATTCTCGAACGAAGTTCGGGCTGCGCCAGAAGCGCGCCGAGTGTTGCCAAAAAATGGCTTTTCCCGACACCGCGATAACCGGCCAAAGCCATCGCTCGTCCGCTTCCCTGGTCAACCTCGATGATCCGGTCGAGCCATTTCGACATCATTTCCGAAGTAGCATCGGTAAAATGATACGCAGCCAGAGTTTCAGCAGGATCGGTAAAAAAATCGTTGAGACTTTTATACGAACGAACTTCGACCAAATCCTTAACTTTTTCGTTTATGCGTTTCATTGTAAAATCTTAACTGATTAGGTCTTGGGACTTTGGTTTTGGGTTTTGGGTTTGATTCAAATTAAACTCGAAAGAATCAAGAGTTCGGAAAAATTAGTGGTTTGGTGAGAAATTCATCACCAATTCGGCTATTTCTTTCAAAAACCAAAAGCCAAAGTCCAAAGTCCTAATCAATTACCGTCTAAATTAAGAAGACTTCCGGCAAACTCGTTTCTCAAACCTGCGGTTGGTTATTATTTCGCCTCACTTCCGGTATGCGCTTGATTTATACTCACGTAGAGTCAAGGCTCCTGTTGCGTGCGGGCATCACTACTATAAAATGCAAGTTTTCAAAATAAATCTGCTTTCGTCTTCAAAAAACTTTTTCAAGTTCCAAGTTCCAAGTTTCAAGTTCCAAGTTTTTTTGACTTGGAACTTGAAACTTGGAACTTGAAACTAATTAAACGTGCGCCGTCGTGATCGCTTCGCCCGTTTCCGGTGAATGTTCGCCGCCGTGCGTGTGTTCGTGCGGGCCGTGTGAAACTTCGCTGATGTAGATCATCGAAAGCAATGTGAACACGAGTGTTTGCACAAAAGCGACGAAAACCGCTAAGGGCAGAAGCGCGACCGGTAGCAAAAATTGTGTGTATGGCGGCGCCAACCCCGAAATCTGCGAAGAGATCTGTTCGTCGGCAAACATATTCGCAAAGAGCCGCACGCCGAGCGTCAAGGGACGAATCAAGTTACTGATCAGCTCGATCCCGAAAATAAGCGGCGTGATGATGAGCGCCATGATCAGCGGCAGTTTCGGTCCCGCAAAATGTTTAAAGTGATTGACAACGCCGTTTTCGTTGATGCCGACATAGTTGTAATAAACAAACGACGTGATGCCGAGTGCAAACGTCACGCTGACGTTTGCCGTCGGCGACATAAACAGCGGGAAAAGTCCCATCAGATTGGAAATCAAAACCAAAACGGCAAAGGTCGCAACGATCGGGAAATATTTGAAACCGTGTTCGCCGATGACGCTGACGACCAGATCCTTGATCGCCCAAAATCCGGCTTCCAAAGTTAATTGTCCGGGTTTTGGGTCATCTTCGGAAAGTTTC
>JANOXW010000740.1:0-3822 GCA_031418635.1 Acidobacteriota bacterium | reverse complement strand
AAACCTCGATGAAGGCTTGCGCCGCGAAGTTGATTTGTTTGCAATTTGCTTCTCAACCGCTGACAAAGAAGAAGGAGTTGCGGCGTTTTTAGAAAAGCGAAAACCGATATTTACAGGAAAATAGATTTACAATTACCAATTTCAAATTAAGAAAACTGATTTGCTAACTCAACCTGAGTCTTGATTAGAGATTAAGCATACGAAATTAGCTTTGCAAAACACAATTTGTAATCTAACATCTTTAGTTTCAGCATGTTCCACAATCCATTCCAACTTCTTGAATAGACTCTCGTGGCAAGTCTTTCCCACTTAGGAGATTAAATAACTTTCTAATCAAGACTCAGGTTAACTTAAAAGTATTACTTACGCTTTCGGGTGCGTCCGGTCATAAACTTCGATCAGTTTTTCCATCGAAACATGCGTGTAAATCTGCGTTGTCGAAAGCCGGACGTGACCGAGAAGTTCTTGGATGTCGCGCAAATCTGCGCCCGAATCGAGCAAGTGTGTCGCAAACGAATGTCTTAACGAATGAGGCGAAATAGCGTGGATGTCAGCAACTTGTTTGATGTATTTATCAACCATTCGCCCGACGGAACGAGTCGTAATCCGTGTTCCCTGATAATTGAGAAATACAACTTGTTCGTCTCTTTCGGTCGGTGGACAATTATTTAAAAAAGTCGGACGCGATTCGTTTAGATAAAACATCAGCGATTGAAGCGCAGGTTCGCCAAATGGTAAAATCCTTTGTTTCTTGCGTTTGCCGGTAACGCGCACTAACTTTTCGCGGAAATCAATGTCTTTGAGATTTAAGTTGACGAGTTCGCCGACGCGCATTCCGGTTGCATAGAGAAACTCCAAAATCGCACGGTCGCGCCGTCCCAAATCATTTTCCAAATCAGGCGATTCGATAAAACGAACAGCGTCTTCCATCGAAAGATGATTCGGCAATTTGCGCTCGACTTTGGGCGTAGCAACGAGTTTCGCCGGATTGTTTTCCTGTATGCCTTCGCGCACAAGAAATTGAAAAAACGTCCGCAACGATGCGAGTTTTCGCGCTATCGAAGTCTTCTTTCGATTGTCGGCGTGAAGCGATGCCATCCATTCACGAATCGTCAAATGATCAATATCTTTGACCAAAATCTGTTCGCGCTTTCCGTCAACTTTTGCCGGCGCGAGGTATTCGTGAAACTGACTTAAATCGCTCGAATAATTACGCAAAGTATGTGCGCTGACATTGCGCTCATAGCGCAAATGTTCGAGAAATTGTCGTAGATATTCTTCAAGCATAATGGCTGATTAAACTAATTACGTTTTCATTATATTACAAAATTTTGGGTGAAGTGCATATTGCGATTGGCGAAAGAAAGAGGTTTAATGTTGAAAAGTGGGAGAAAAAATGATGAATTTTGTAGTGCGGGCGGCGGAAGAAACAGATGTAGCGGCGATAGCGATTTTGATTCGGGAATTTGCCGAATTTGAAAAACTCTCGGCGTGGTGCGAAGTTACCGACGACGATTTGCACACGGCGATTTTTGGTGAGAAAAGTTTTGTGCAAAGTTTGGTCGCGTTGTCGGATGGCAGATATATCAGTTACGCGCTGTTTTATCCAACTTTCAAGAGTTTTCGCGGTGAGCGCAGTATTTTTCTCGAAGATTTATACATTACACCCGATATGCGCGGCAACGGTTTGGGCTTTGTGATGCTGCGGGAAGTTGCCAAATATGCCAAAGCCGAAGGTTTTGCGCGAATGGATTGGCAAGCGTTAAAATGGAACACTCCGACACTTAAATTTTATCAATCAATCGGCGCGGAATCGGATGACGAAAACCTTGATTTTCGTCTGCGCGGTCAAGCGTTTGAACAATTGGCAAACAAAGTGTAACGCCGTCGGGACGATGGCGTTACATTCTGGCTCTCGAATAATTTGTCACAAATTGACTTTTGGTGGTGTTTCTTCTGTGTAATAAAAAGCAAAAATTTATTTGAGGAGATATTTTATGTCAAAGAATATTCAAAATTTATTAAAGGCAGTTTCAGCTTTTATTATCATCGCCATCGGTTCATATATTATCGTCGCATAAACTGTAACGACGGGCGATTGGAAGGCAGAATCCATATTTTAGTGAAAAACTAAAAGTGAAAAGTGAAAAATAAAGAACTAAAATCCGACACTTTTCACTTTTAGTTTTTAGCTTTTCACTTTTAATTAATCGAATTGTTTCTTGAAATCTTCAAAAGTTTGTCGAAAAGCATCAAATTCATTTCGCAAAGATTCCAAATCCTGTTCGAGCTTTGTTACTCGTTCATTTTCCGAGTGTTTACCGGAAACCGCATTTTCTTTTGCGTAAGCGGTAACATCAATTTCGCCGCATAATAGGTGAGCGAAACGCGCTTCTTTTTGTCCGGGCAGACGTTCTAATTTTACGATCAGCGGTTCTTCGCGTCTAAGAAGCGCATCAAGCGTTTCTTGAACATCGCCAAGACCGGAAAACTCATAAAGTCGGTGCGTGCGTTCGCGCAATTCACCTAAAGTTTGCGCTCCGCGAAGCATCAAAACACACAAAACAGCAGTTTCCGACGGTTCGAGTTCCAAAACGTCGGGCAAGATATGTTTATATTTCGGCACACGGCTCGTGCTTCCGTAAAAAACATAGACGATATTCTTGTCGCGCAGAATTTCCAACGCTTTGCTGACTGTTTCTTCGTCAAAAGAAACGACCGGATCGCGGTTGCTTTTCTGATTACAAGCGGCGACCAACGAATTTAGCGTCAGCGGATAATATTCGGGCGTAGTCAGTTGTTTTTCAATCAATGCGCCGACCACTCGCGCTTCAACTTCAGTTAATTTTTCCATCATAATTGGTTTCATAGCATAATACATTTCGGGCTTTATGTTTAGTGCTTTACAATTATATTTGTGAAAATATTAGTGGCGCGTCAGCCAAAAGAAATCGAATTTGCCTACGAAAAATTGTCCGTTTCGCTCGCCATCGGTTGTGATACGGAAACTTCGTCTCTCGTAGCGCGAAACGGTAAAATTTTCAGCGTTCAATTTTCCGACGGCGATTTTAATGTTTTAGTTCCGACTTCGGAAGGCGTTTCTTTGGGAAAACTCGCGGCGATTTTGGAAAACCGCGAGATTGTAAAAATCTTTCACAACGCGAAATTCGATCTGGAATTTTTGCGAGCAAGCGGTTATCAGACAACCAATATCTATTGTTCGATGATTGCCGAAAAAGTTTTGACCAAGGGCGCAAATCAATCCGTTTCTTTAGCCGAAACTCTTTATCGTTATTTCGCAGTTGATTTGGACAAATCGCAACGCGCTAAATTTAACCGCAACTGGAACGGCATTTGGACGGATGAATTGGTTCATTACGCGCTTTCAGATGTGGTTTATCTGCCGCGATTGATGCGCGAACAAACGGCGTGGCTGGCGCGTTTAGGTTTGCGCGGAGATTTTGAAAGACAATTAGAAAAAATTGTTCGACCAGCGGCAACTTGATTTTTATTATTCAAAATTTTCGGAAATTAATTCGAGCGAACGATTTTGCCGATATGAGATATTAAAATGTCCGTCGTCAAATTCTTCATGAATGTATGGAACGTCAAAATCTTTCAATTTTCGACACAAAATCCGTGCGCCTAAATCAAGCGAAAACTCATCACGAGTTCCCGCGTCAATGTATAAAAGTTTTAGCGATTTCAAGTTTTCCACAGACTTTTCCACAAGCCGCACGGGATCGTGTTCGAGCCATTTTGCCCAAATGTCAGAGCGAATTTTGCCCGTTTCCAAATCAAACGGCAAATCAAAATCCGCGC
>JANOXW010000739.1:0-4519 GCA_031418635.1 Acidobacteriota bacterium | reverse complement strand
GACGGAAAAATGTTTTCGCCGTTTGATTTTTCTTCCGCCCGATTTACGCTGACGGCGGTTTCCTTCTCGTTCGGGGCGCGTGAAATCAGAAAATAACCTCCCATTCCCACAATTATCGCCGTCATTACGCCGATGACGACGTAAAGCCATTTGGAATTAGCCGCCTTTGTTGGAGCTACACTCGACGGCGGAAATGGAGACGGTTGATAGGGACGCGAAACCATCTGCGTCGGCTGTTCGAGCGAAACGGAAAATCCCGAAGAACTTTGTCCACCATCAAAATGAGTTAAAAGCGGCGTTCCGCATTCGACGCAAAAAGCCTCGTCAGCGGAAAAAACTTGATTACAATTTGGACATTTTTTCATTGGAGTAACCTTAGTTTTATGAAATGAACTGGTCTGATTAATAGGGCGAATAAATAATGCTTTTCGCACCATTACGAAATTATTTTTCTCTTGAAAATCTCTAACGCTAAATGCTTTGCAAGATAGAAATTGCCTTTATCGTTAGAAAATTGCTTACAAAATATTGTGGCTTGTCGGGAGGCATTCTAACAGATAAATTCAAAACAGAAAAGTTTTTATTAAAAATTACCGAACTTTTTCTTTGATTTGAACCGAGAAATAGTTATAATGCCGACATTCAGTTAAAGTTGTTGATTGATTTTTATAAAAGTTCCGACAAAATAATTTATGAAGTTAAAGGTATTGATGTTAATTTTAGGGCTAAACTTTTTAGGGTTTTCCTCTCGATTTTACCAAGTATCTGCTCAGGAAACGCCGGAAAAATCGGCGAACTTTCGAGAGGTTGTAGAGAAGAGAGTATCAACATTTATGCTTTCGACCACAGACGGAAAAATTCTAAAATCGAAAATAAAACTTGAAGATATTTGCCCGATTGATAAAGATACGGTTGCAAAGCGCGTTTTTGCTGAATACGGCGCAATTTTTATCGCCGCAAACAGAGTTCAATTTCCAATTAAATGTATTTTTGAAGATGAAAACGAAGTTCGGATGTATCAAAGCTCGGCGTATCCGAAAACACTGGTCATCGGCGGAACTTCAATCACTTTGCAAGAGCCGGCGATGAACGCGCTGGAAGAAGTAAACAAAGAAGCGGCAAAACAAAATCTGCGAATTACGCCGCGGGGCGGTTCGATTGCCGCCTCGCGTTCTTATCAAGACACCGCCGGACTTTGGAATTCGCGGTTTTTTCCTGCCCTAAATTATTGGGTTGGAAAAGGGAAAATATCGCGCCAAGATGCCGAAAACGCCAAAAGATTGCCGATTCACGAACAAGTCGCGCAGGTTTTGGAATGGGAAAACAAAGGTTTATACTTTAGCAAAGATTTATCGAAATCAATCCTTTTTTCGGTTGCCGCGCCCGGTGCGTCGCAACATATTTTTATGCTGGCATTGGACGTTGAACAATTTACCAACAAAGAAGTGAGGAAAATTCTCGCCAATCACGGCTGGTTTCAAACCGTCAAAAGCGATTTGCCGCATTTTACCTATTTGGGAGTTAAAGAAAGCGAATTGCCGGCGTTGGGATTGAAAGCCGTAATGGTTGGCGGTCAGAAATTTTGGATTCCGAATATGTAGCCCTAAAGAAATTTGGAGGTTTAGAGAAGATGATTTGCCCGAATTGTAATACGCTCAACGACAATGAAAATGTCTTTTGTGTAAATTGCGGCACGACTATTTCTCTAAATTCGGCAACGAACATTCCGCCGCCGACAGAGCAATATCAAAGTTTGCCAAAGCAAAATTTTGACACTTCGCCCTCGATTGAAACCGCGTGTATTCCGCAACCTCAATTTAATCCGGCAATTTCTTATGTGGGCGAACCGTCAGTAAAGAAAAGCAGTAAAAAATTTGTCTGGATTGGTTTAGTTATCGTTTTATTTTTGTTGGCAGGCGGTGTCGGTGGAGCGATTTACTTTATCAACCAACAAGTAGCAACCGCGGAAGTTTTGCCCGACCATCTCGGAATGTTTGTGCAAAATGGAGAAAAAAATGCGGTGTCGGAAATCATCCGCCAAGATTATTCAAATGCTTTGCTGGCAAAAGATGATTTAATGAAAAACGACGTGCTTCCCGTGGCAGAAAATAAACCGAATTTGATTTTGTATTCCGACGGCAAAGATATACCGCTGAATGATTTGAAATTAGTCCAACTCGATACCATAAAAAATGACGGGAGTTTGAAACAAATAAACTTTCAGGCTTCGCCCGTCGAAGGCAAACCCGAAATGAAAAGGTTGCGGATTCCCGACGGGCTTGCCAACGGAAAATATGCTTTTGCGCTTTTTGACGGTTTTTTGGATGAAGGCAAACATAAATTTTGGGCGTTTCAAATTCAAAATGCGGAAAAAAGCGACAACGGCGATTTAGCAAAAGTGATGACAATCTCACCAAAACCAAAGCCTCCGCCAAAGCCAAAGCCAACGCCAACGCCAAACCCAACATCAATACCGTTGCCAAAGTCGCCGTCAAATCTGCCGCTAAAAAATAATCCTAATATGATGGATGATGCCATCATTGAAACGTCAACTTCGAAGACGACGGTTGCGCCTAATATGGAAGATCGGGTCGCGCCGGATGGCACAACCATCATTGTAACGCGGAAAAATCGGCAGAGGAGAAAAAGATGAAAGGGCGATTTGCGCCGGATGACACCATTAGTGTAATTCCAACTCCGAAGCCGAAAGTTGCGCCGAGTTTGTCAGCGGCAAAAGTTGATGGACTTTATCAAGGACAAAGATTATATGTCATCAATCAATCGGATAATTACACAACTTGGCGCGGCGTAACGGGAAATTGGGTGTATGTAGAAACTGACGAGGGACAACGAGGTTGGGTATTTTCGCCGCTAATTCGATATTAGAAATCAAAGGAGTCGGGCTTTTATGAAAAACAAAAATGTATTATTTTCCATATTGTTACTTTTATGCTTTATTGTTACAGCTTGCTGGTCAAGCAGTTCAACCAATAACCGTAAAAGCCAAACTCCGACAATCTCATCAACGGAAAACCCTAATAAGACTTCCAATTTAAATTCAAAAGATAGTCCTGAGCCGAACAAAACCGTTGATAATAAAATGAGCGAAACTTCGAAAACTGATGTTAAAAGCGGCGGTTTTACGGCAAATTTGCCAAGTGGTTTTAGTCAACCGACAGATGCCGTCGGGCAAAAAATGCTGAAAGAATACGGCGCGATGTTTGTGGCGAAAGGCGGGGCGAGTCCGCCGAATACGGTTGTTTTCAAAAATGAAGCGGAAGTTTCCGCTTGGCAATCGGGTGTGTCTAAATCTAAGGAAAACATCGGCGGTTTCGATTTGGAATTGCAGACGGCGGCGATGAAAGAATTACAAGACGCAATTGTCGAAGCCAAGCAAGCAAATTTGAACATCACGCCGCGTGGTGCAGATTCGGCGCGGCGAAATTATGATGGAACGGTTACTTTATGGGCAAGCCGCGTTAATCCGGGATTGACGAATTATGTTTCAAAAGGGAAGTTAAGCGCATCGGAAGCAGCGAGAATCAAGGCTTTGTCTCCGTTTGAGCAAGTTCCCGAAATTTTCAAACTCGAATCACAAGGAATGTTTTTTGCTAAAGATTTGTCAAAATCAATTATCTATTCAGTGGCACCGCCCGGAACTTCACAACATATTTCGATGCTTGCGCTTGATGTCAGCGAAAACGAAAACGCCAAAGTGCGCGATATTTTAGCAAAACACGGCTGGTTTCAAACCGTCGTGTCCGATTTACCACATTTTACTTTCTTGGGCGTTCCCGAAAATCAGCTTTCGAGTTTGGGTTTGAAAAAAACAACCGACGTTGGGCGCGTCTTTTGGCTTCCAAATTTGTAACGCTGTCGTCCCGACGGCGTTAAGCTAAAAAAATCGTCCGAGTGAAAAATATAGTTTTCTGCGTCCGCCTTCGGCAAAACTGCCGCCGAGAAATATCGGACCGATGCGCGTTTCCAAAACCGCGCCGCCCGTTACGCTTTGGCGATATTTCGCCGCATCGAAATTTTCAAACGAACTGCCGCCTTCATACCAACCGCCGAAATACAGTTTTCCGCCGATAAAAGCCGGCGCGGAAAATGTTTCGCGCAAAATGCCGAAACCTCCGCGCAGATAATTGCTATTGCGAAATTCGCCGCTGCCGTAACCGCCGACATTGAACAAACCACCAAGCGTAAATTGTTGAAAAAGCGGCGCAGTTTTGCCAAAACTCGTTCCGCCGCCGCCGAATCCGAAGACAATATTTTTATCGTTGAACGAATGAAAAGCGTTGATTTCCGATTCGGCTTGTGGAAATCCGCTACTTGCGCCCGGACTTGCAAAATAATAGTTGAGCGAATTTTTAAATTCGATGCCGCGGGTTGGAATTTGCGAGTTGTTGCGGGTGTCGAAATTCCAGCGCAAAGACGCAAAACTGACTTTTCCACTCAAATCGGCAAACAACGAATTGCCGATACGCCGCGAGGCTTTCAGATGACCGATTGAATAGCC
>JANOXW010000738.1:0-4304 GCA_031418635.1 Acidobacteriota bacterium | reverse complement strand
CAAAAGTTCAATCGTCGAAGGTAAAAACGGAAATTCGTGATTTACAAATCTTTCTTTTTGGTCAATCGGCGTTCCTTTCCAATTCTCTTTGACCGTTTTCAGATTTTCGTTTTTTGTATATTCCGTAACAATCGCCTCATCTGTTTCGCCGTATAAAATAAATCCAATAAGTCCAAGAAATATTACCAAAATGCCAATGTTTATTCTTAAAAGCCATTTTTTCATTCCCAAATATTACCAGTTTTCAACAACCGTGGTTATTTTTGCGCTAAACACAATTATTGATTTTTGAGGTATTTCTAAAATCAAATTACCTTTCTCATCTTTAGAAACTTGATTTTTCTTTGAGAAACTAACTCTTTGATTGTTTTCTGCAACGACGGACTCTAGTTTTTCTAACTCTGAAAATTCTGTTTTTCCCAAATTTATAACTTTCGATTTATCCAAAAAATTTATTCCGACAACTGCATAATTATTTTTTCTAAAACGCAAGGATTTATCTTCTTCAAAAAAACGTCCAAATACATAAGCATCATTGTCGTAAAACAAGTCAATTGTTTTGCCTTCACTCAAAGCGCGATTTTCTTTTCGCAATTTTATCCAAAACTTTGTCCAATCGAACATTTCTTGCTCGTCTTTTGTCATTCCCGCTTTTGCGAATTTATTGATTTTATCTTCCGTCCAACCACCCGAAAAATCTTTGCGGTTGTCGGGATCGCGTCCGCCGATCATTAAAACTTCTTCACCGTAATAAAGTTGCGGAATTCCGCGTGTTGCCAAGATAAACGCCGTGTGTAGTTTCGCGCCCTCTTTGGTTGCACCTTGCAAACTCATAAAACGGTCCGTGTCGTGATTATTTGCCAGAAGCGTTACATTGTTAATATTTGGGTAAAGTCCGTCGTATTTCAGAACATCACGAAGCGCACGCATCGGCTTTTTGCCCGTGAAAACTTCTTGCGACGTGCGCCACAGTTTGAAGTCAAAAACCGAAGGCAATTTTGTATCAACATTATCCCAACCCGTTTTTCCACCTTGAAAAAACGCGGTTTGCGCCGAATCTTCTTCAAAAACTTCGCCGACTATATAAAATTTTGGATATTGTTTCAAAATTGCCGACGACCAATCGCGGATAAATTCACGCGGCATATATTGAATCGTGTCTTGCCGAATGCCGTCAATTCCGGTTGCGCCAATCCACCAGAGCGCGTTTTGGATTTCGTAACGTGCAACTTCCGGCTCGTCTTGATTCAAGTCAGGAAGCGAAAAATCGAACCAACCTTTTAATAAATTATCGCGTTCCGCTTGTGAAGCGTTCGGCGAAAGCAGAACCGAATTATTAAAAGTGTTTTGTAAAAATGGCGGAAACCAATTGTCAAGTGGCGGATTCTTTGCCCACGAATGCTTAAAACCGACGTGGTTTGCGACCTGATCTTGAATAACTTTGATGCCGTTTTTGTGCGCTGCTTCAATCATTTCCCGCAAGTCTTCAAACGTCCCGAAATGATTTTCCACGCCGTAATAATCAATCGCGCCGTAGCCGTGATAACTCGTGTTCGGACACCAAGGCTTATCGCAAGTCGTGATTTCGTCCGTGTTGTCATACCAGGGTGTCAGCCAAATCGCCGTAATTCCTAGTTCTTTCAGGTAAGAAATATTTTTTGTAATTCCCTTAAAATCGCCGCCGTGCCACGCCCTTGGATTATTTCGGTTCACATCTTTGTCATTTGAAGCGTCGCCGTTGGCAAATCGATCCGTCATTATCAAATAAATTACGTCTTGATTGGTAATGCCTTGAAAATTCGTTTTTGCCTCAAGCGGCGCGGAAACTTCAAACGGAATTGTCGTTTTTCCGTTTTAAGTTTCAACTTCAAACTCGTATTTTCCAACCTTCGCGTTTTTATCAATTTCGACATCAAAAAACAGATAATCGCCACGCGTATTTACCTTAACATTTGAAACTTGCAGCGAATTATTTTTTGAAACGACTTTTGAATCTTGGAAATTTTCGCCACGCACTAGCAAACGAACAGGATTTATCGAATGATTCGCCCACCAATTCGGCGGCTCGACTTTTGCAATCTTTGGCGCGTTTTGAGCAAAAATGGGAAAAGCAAGCAACCAAATTGCCAAAAGTATCTGAAAGACTTTGCTGGTTTTGTTCATAAATCAAGGTTTCGAGTTTTCCACTTCATTGGGCAAATTTTGATTTTCGTCGGTAATCGGCGAATTGGAAACGCGCTTAAATTCAGCTTCTAAACGCTTAAATTCGGCTAATGATTGGTTTGCCTTTTCTTTTTGCTTAAGGCGCGAATAAACTAAAAAAAGTTGGTAACGAGTGCTTGGGTCATTTTTGTTGATGTCCACGCTCCGTTCAAGTATCGGCAACGCCTCGGCGTATCTGTGTTGGCTGATGAGAAGCCGTCCTAAATCGTAATGCGCGGAAAAGTTTTTCGCGTCGAGTTGCAAGGTTCGATGCAAAAGCCGTTCGGCTTTTTCAATCTCGCCGCGTTGAAAAGCAATAAAAGCCAAGCCAGCGATGACATCGGCATTGTTGGGCGAAATTCGGTTGGCTTTTTCAAACGCCTCAAGTGCCTTGTCATATAAACCTTGGTTTCGCGCCGTATAGCCGTTCAGATAATTGAAATTAAAATCGTCGGGATATTTTTTGAGCATCTGTTCAAATATTTCGCCGGCTTGGGCATATTGCTTGAGGCGAAAGTAAGACACGCCGAGACGCAATTGATAAAGGGGATTTTCGATGTTTTGGGCAACGGCTTTTTCATAAAATGGCAAGGCGGCGATATATTTTTTTTGCTTCCGCAATTCCTCACCGATAAGAAAATTAACCTCAGCATATTGGGGCTTTAGTTCGAGAGCTTTGAGCCAGAATCTTAAGGCGTTTTCCACCTCTTTTTTTTCAGAAGCAATCAATCCCAAACGGTAAAAGGCTTCGGGCGCATTCGGATTAATATAGATAACCCGTTCCAACGCGGATTTGGCAGAATCGAGTTGGTTGATGTTGTAATACGCCACGCCCAAATTGTAAAGAACTTCAAACGAATTCGGACGCGCTTTATTTACTTTTTCAAAAAGCCGTGCCGCTTCCTGATATTCACCGACTTGGGCAAGTGTCAGTCCGAGAGTGAAAGAAACGCGCACATCGTCGCCACCGATTTTTTCGATATAACTAACCGTTTTGCCTAATTCGTCTGCCATCTTTAGTGCCGCATAAGATTTTGCCAACGCAATTAAAAGAGCTAAATCGTTGATTTTCGGAGTTTTATCCGTCTTTGTAACGCCGGCGAGATTTTCCAGCAAAGGCAATGCTTTTTGAACTTCACCGCGAAGCACATACAAACTCGACAAATTATAAATTGCGCCCTGATTATTTGGTTCAAATTTCAAAACTTGTTCTAACGTGCTGATGGCTTCGTCGGTTTTACCTGTTTGCGCCAGCAATATGCCAAGATTGGCTAACGCCGTAATGAATTTCGGGTTAATCTGCAAAGCTGTCCGATATTCTTTTTCGGCAAGGTCAGGCTTGTTCGTTTCGCTATAAACAATGCCAAGCAAAGTGCGGGCGTTAAAATCACGTGGCGTTTTTTGCAACATTTGTTTGAGTCGTGTTTCAGCCTCGACAAATTGTTTGTCATTCACTAATTTGACGATTTCCGCAAGATTGGTTTGAGTATTTGGAGGCTGAATTTGACGACGGGTTTGAGCAAAAACGACAGTTGTTGCCGCCACTACAACAACCGCCGATAAAATCATTTTTTTTAATATTAAATGCACTATTTTTCTGACAAAGAATAGGCTTTGGCGAATTTCGCTTGGTCGCCCGGCGTAACGCTTAAAAGTTTTTGCACTGCTGTAACGACAAATTTTGCTCCGGCATCTTTAAGTTTGTTCGGCGAAAAAAATTGCACGCGAATACTATAACCGTCGGCTGTTTTTTCGTCGCGCCACCACGTTCTTTGGACTCGTTGAATATCCGTAAAACCAACGCTGTAACGGTCGTCGAAGCGTGTTCCATCAAAAGATTCGCCGCGCTCACGATTTGTATTTCCGACTTCTGAAGCATTGATGGCAACATCAGGTCGGTTGGAATTGATTACTATATTGTCCCCAATAAATCCGGTATAAGGCAAGCGCAAATCGTCAATGGTTGGCGGTTTTGCATATTTCAAAATAACTTCTTTAACAAATTTTCCATCAGCAAAAACGATTTGTAATTCGCCTTGTGGCAGATTTTTATAAAGAATGCGAATATCTTTGTTTTCTTTGCCTTCATTGCGTTTCGAGTC
>JANOXW010000737.1:0-4946 GCA_031418635.1 Acidobacteriota bacterium | reverse complement strand
ATATTTGAGTTTATTTTGCCGTCTTTTTACCAACAAAAGTTCGTGTTTGGTTGATTTCAAGATGCGCGTCGCCGTCAAACGTGCTGCTAAAGTGTCGCGGAAAGCGTCCGCCAACAACAGATTTTTCGATTCGATTTCTTTGAGCGATCTCTTCTCCGTCGCAGTCAATTCGTGCTTGAACCAATCAACCTCATTTGCCTTAATGCCATCAACCGCGAGGCGTTCACGCACATTCGCCAACCAACGCGAGCGATAAAACATTATTCCGCCCGTTACCAATAACCCGAAAATAAAGCCGACAACCAGCGAAATCAGACTTAAAAAGAAAAAAGTGGCGGCTGTCGGTGTAACGGTGGAAAGCAGAAAAAGCACAAAGAAAACCGCCGCCGGAATAACCGCCAGCAACACGGGCGCAGACCACGCGCCGATTTGCAACGCTTTGTTTTTAACTAAATCTTGGCGCGTTATTTCGCGTTTCGGTTCTAATTCGTTCATCTTTACGGCTTTACAATACAAACTCTGCAAACTTTATTCAAACTAACAGCATCATAAAATTTCAAAATGCTTTATTATAGTTAGTGATTTTAGCCTAATTAAACAAAAGGTGTGTATGACGCAACATAAATTTGCCAGATTTCTAGCCGCTTTGCTTTTGCTGCCCGTGCTGTTCGGTTTTTCCTTTGCTCAAAAGAAAGAAAAGCCAAAGCCGGAACAACGAGTCCGCCCGATGACTATTCCGATTTCGATTTTCACCAAAAAAGAACTAAAGGAAAGTCAGCCGGAAGAATTTGTTCAAGCCGGTAGTTTAACTGTCAAGGAAGACAACGACGAACAAGTGATTCTGTCAATTCGCAGTGTCAGCAACACGCCACTACATTTAGCCGTGCTAATCCAAGATGACCTTTCGTCTAACGCTAATCTGCAATTGAAAGATATTGGCGATTTTATCAGAAATCTGCCGACCGGTTCGCGGGTGATGGTCGCCTATCTGCGTGCGGGATCAAACCAAGTGCGGCAAAAATTCACCGAAGATTTGGACAAAGCGGCAAAGTCTTTAAGAATTATCGCCGGTTCGGCGGCGGTTGCGCCAAGCAGTCCATACAGCGGAGTCGAAGAAGCGTTAGACCGCTTCGACGCACTTCCCACGGGCAGACGCGCTATTTTACTTGTGTCCGATGGCTTAGATGCTTCACGCGGTTTTAGCAGTTCGTCGCCGACGCAGAGCATTGACCTCGACCGCGCCATTCTCAAAGCCCAACGCAAAAGCGTAGCCGTTTATTCGTTTTATAACGCCGCGACTTTGACCGATAACGGAAGTTCGATACTCATTTTAAACGGACAAGGTTCGCTCAACAGACTTTCCCAAGAAACCGGCGGACGCGCCTACTTTCAAGGCACAATCTCGCCGATTTCCTTCGATCCGTTCTTCAAAGATTTGAATCTGGCATTAAATAGGCAATTTGCGCTCACCTATCTTTCTACTCATTTCAAAAAAGGCTACCACAAAGTAGAAGTTACCAGCACCAATCCCGACATCAAAATCGAACATCCGCGTGGCTATTATTATCGGTAGGTTTCAGGTTCAAAGTTCAAAGTTCAAGGTTTCTGGTTTTAGAATTAACCTTGAACCTGAAACCTTGAACCTGAAACCTTGAACCTAAGAAAGTTTGACCGCCGTACCGTAAGCTAACACTTCGGTTGAGCCTTGCGAAAATTCGGTTGCGTCGTAGCGCATACCGATAATCGCATCGGCGTTAAGCGCGTTGGCGTGTGTCGCCATTCGGTTAAAGGCTTCGACGCGGGCGTTTTCGCAAACGTGCGTAAATTCTTCGATGTTTCCGCCAATGATTGATTTTAAACCGCCAACAATTCCGCGCCCGATGCCCGTTGCTCTGACGACGATGCCGCGCACCACGCCCAAGTATTCGACGATTTCCCTTCCCGCCACTTCATTTCCAGTTGTAATTATCATTTTTATTTCCTCAATGTTTATCCTGTTTCGCTCAAAACTTTATTTTCTATTTCGAAAATAATAAAACATTAGTTTTTCTTCATTTTATCCATCTTGTCCATTGTCTCATTTGACATCAAAGGAAAATTTGAATGATAAATCAACATCCAGTTTTTACCACGTTTTACCCAGATGCTCGTCGCCCGGTCGTTTTCCGTTATGGTTTTACCATCCGGCAAACCAATGTCGAATTTTACCGTCGAAGTAACAATTGCCGCATCTTTGTCAGCAAACTGAACCTTCATATCAGAAAGCATCACGCTACTAAAGTTAACTTGTTTGACTGCCGCCAGTTCTGAAGTTTTATTTGTTGTCATATCAGGATACGAACCCTGATAATCACTGGTCATCATTTTGTCGAAAGCGTCAAAATTCTTATCTTGCAACGCTTTCCAAGCCGACCTTTCCATAAACATCACGGCTTGCTCAGGCGTGGCGTTTTTCATCATCTTGTTGTCTTTCTTCATCATTTTGTCTTCTTTCATCTTGTCGTCCTGAGCGAAAGTGAACATTGTCAGACACAAAACCAACCCGATTAAAGTTAAAATTTTCGTTTTCATTTTTTCATCTCCTTATTTTTTGACTTTGAATTACTGCTAATTACTGAATCGAATAAACACGAATTCAACTTTTTAAAAAGCAAAATCCGCATCATTCGACTAAAATGCTATTTCCGACTCATTGCGTCGAAAACAATAGACACCATTTACAGAAGATAATAACCGCAAAATTACAAATTTGACAAGATATTTTTCGGATATTTTTGCAAACCATAAAAAAAAGGTAGATTTTCTCAGGTTTTATGTGCTATGATGGTTTTATTCAAAAGGAGTGAGTTAGGTTTATGAATTGTTGGCATTGTGAAAACGAACTTGAGTTTAATTTTCAAGCGACGGATTGGGTGAAGTTTTATCATTGTTCAGAGTGTGATAAATGGTATGAAATGAGTAAGGAAAAAGAGCGGGTGAACGGCGCGGTGCCGGTCAGATTCTTTGAATTAGATAGTCGTCCGCAAATACAGACAGCGATGCAAATGTAAAAAAGAACATTTTGTTTATCAAAAATCCGTGATGTGCTTCGGCATCACGGATTTTTTATTCTTTAGCCTTCATAAATTACCGAATATTCGGATGTTCAATCGGTAATACTCGCTCATTTTTTCTTTTCCAACATTAAGCGGCTTTTCCAACCTCTGTCGCTTCCGCAACTTCGATCAGTTTGCCTGTTTTAACATCATACAAATAACCGTAAATCGGAATATTTTTCGGCACTAACGGATGATTTCGCACTCGTTTGACATCTTCGACGACGCTTCCTGTTTGGTGGGAAATCGTTAGCCAATTGATATATTTGCCTTCGTCCGAACCGGGCGTTGTCCCGACATCGTGAAAGCCGTTTTCGTCCAAAGCGGCGGTTTCCAAACTGCTTGAAAGCAGACCGCTCATCACATCATTGGTAAAAAATTCCATTCCGCAATCGGTATGATGAATGATAAAAAATTCATTTGTGCCAAGCAGTTTGTAGGAAATGACAAACGACCGAATCGCGTCGTCGCTGGCGCGTCCGCCGGCATTGCGAATAACGTGCGCGTCGCCTTCGCTCAACCCGGCATATTTCGCCGGATCAAGCCGCGCATCCATACAGGTCAGAACCGTAAATCCTCGCGCCGGCGGCAAAGCCAACTCGCCTTTCTCGCCAAAATCGGCAACATATTCTTCATTTGCTTTCAAAACTTCATCTAAAATTTGACTCATCTTTTTTTCTCCTTGGTTTTATTTGCGACTAAATTACTTACTTTACGACAACTCTGCAACTTCCTGTAACTCTGTCAACTTTCTGTCAACTTCTTCGCCACGCAGAGCATTGTCCAAATCCGCCAAAATATCGCGGATGTCTTCGATACCAACCGAAAGCCGCACTAAATCGGGCGAAACTCCCGTTGACGCTTGTTCGGCTTCGGTCAGTTGCGAATGCGTGGTCGAAGCCGGATGAATGACCAACGATTTTGCGTCGCCGATATTGGCTAAAAGGCTGAAAAGTTTGACCGAATTGATAAACTTTTTGCCTGCTTCAAAGCCACCTTTGATGCCAAATGTAACAATCGCGCCTGCGCCGTTTGCTAGATATTTCTGTGCCAAATCATAATACTTGCTCGATTCGAGACCGGGATAATTTACCCATTCGACCTGTTCGTGCGCCTCTAAAAATTTAGCGACTTCAAGCGCGTTTTCCGAATGACGCTCCATTCGCAAATGCAATGTTTCCGTGCCTTGCAACAATAAAAACGAACTAAACGGCGATAACGCCGCGCCCGTGTCGCGCAAACCTTGAACGCGGGCTTTGATAATAAACGCCAGATTTCCAAAGGCTTCCGTAAAAGAAATGCCGTGATATGACGGATCAGGTTCGACAAAATCGGTAAATCTGCCCGACGCTTTCCAATCAAAATTTCCCGCGTCAACAATCACGCCGCCGATGGTCGTGCCGTGTCCGCCGATAAATTTTGTGGCGGAATGAACCACGATGTCCGCGCCGAATTCAATCGGGCGAAGCAAAGCGGGCGAAGGTGTCGTGTTGTCAACAATTAGCGGCAAACCGTGCCGATGCGCGATTTCCGCCAATTTTTCGAGGTCAACCACGTCGAGTTTCGGATTGCCGACGGTTTCCGTGTAAATTGCCCGCGTTTTTTCGTTGATTGCGGCTTCGATTCCCGCAAAATCCGCGCCGTCAACAAAGTGAAAATTGATGCCGAGTTTCGGAAAAGTGTAATGAAATAGATTATAAGTTCCGCCGTAAAGCGAAGTGGTTGAAATAATTTCGTCGCCTGCTTTTGCCAAATTCAGAATCGCCAAAGTTTCGGCGGCTTGACCGGAAGCCGTGGCAAGCGCGGCAACGCCGCCTTCGAGTGCGGCAATTCGTTGCTCAAAAACGTCGT
>JANOXW010000736.1:0-5381 GCA_031418635.1 Acidobacteriota bacterium | reverse complement strand
AAGAAATACTTAAAAATGCAATTGACGAAAATGTTGTTTCCTTAACCACAATTATTGGCGATATTATCGTTGGTTTTGACGAAAATGAAACGAAACTTGCGCGGCACGGTCGTTTTTATTTTTCAACCTGCCGAAGAAGGTCCGCCAGCGGGTGAAGAAGGCGGCGCGGCGTTGATGATTAAAGAAGGCGTGATGGACAATCCGAAAATAGATGCGATTTTCGGCATTCACATCAATTCACTCGCCGAAATCGGCAAAATCGAATACAAATCCGGTTCGTTTATGGCGGCGGCGGATTGGTTCACGATCAAGGTCAAAGGCAAACAAACGCACGGTTCGACACCTTGGACGGGCGTTGATCCGATTGCGGCGGCGGCGCAGATCATCAATGGCTTACAGTTGATCGTTTCGCGGCAATCGGAATTGACGAAAGCTCCGGTTGTCATCACCGTCGGCAAAATTAACGGCGGTGTGCGCGAAAACATTATTCCCGAAGAAATGACGATGGCGGGAACTATCAGAACGCTTGACGATCAAATGCAAAAAGATGTTCACGAAAAGATAAAGTTGACGGCGCAGAAGATCGCTGAAAGTATGGGCGCGACGGCGGAAGTTAGTATCGAAACCAAGACTCTGGTAACTTATAATACGCCGGAACTCGTTGAACAAATGTTGCCGTCGCTTGCCAAATCGGTTGGTAAAGAAAATCTGATTGAAACCGAATGGCGCACCGGCGCGGAAGATTTTTCGTATTATCGGCTGAAAGCACCGGCGTTTTTCTTTCAAGTTGGCGGAATGCCGAAGGGCAAAAATGTCAAAGATGCACCGTCGCATCACACGCCGGATTTCTTTATTGATGACAGCCGTCTCGATGTCGGCATCAAAGCGTTTTGCAACATTGTTTTCGATTACCAAAAGACGGGCAAAGTCGCGCAAACATCAAATCAAACTATCAACGCCGATTTGTTAGGCGAACAAATTCCGGTGGAAAAGTGCTTTCAGCCGCAGTTTTTCGACGTGCCTTTTCAGCCACTTAAATTTGACACGATGTTTTCATTAAAAAGCGATTTTAATGTTTGCGGCTAGTCTTTTCGCGCAATTTTTCTATGGCAACCTTATTCGATTTATTACCAAACGAGAGCAATGAAACGGTTGATGACATCAATCAAGAGGTTTTAGACAAAGGAAAGAATTTATTTAACGACAAGTTTTTCATTTTCGGCACGGGCAACGTGAAAGCGAATGTGATTATCGTCGGTGAATCGCCGGGTGAGCCGGATGCTGATTCGGAAAAGCCTTTTATGGGTCTGGTCGGGCAGTTGTTGGATCGGATTTTGAAGTCAATCGGCTTGCGGCGCGACGATTGTTATTTAACGAATGTCGTTAAATACATCTCTAGCGGCGACGAACTCACGCCCGATGTTTTGGCGTTTTTTACGCCGTATCTGCATCGTGAAATGTTGGCGATAAAGCCGAAAGTTATTATCTCGCTTGGCAATACGCCGACCAAAGCCTTGCTCAACACCAAGAAAGCGATTTCAAACATTCGCGGTGAATTTTACGATTACAATGGGATAAAGTTGATGCCGACTTTTAATCCGGCGTATCTTCTGCGCGATGCCAGCAAAAAGCGCGAAGTTTGGGAAGATATGAAAAAGGTCAGAGATTTTTTGAAAGAATTATAGCCGCAAAAAGGCACAAAAGAAAATCTAAAACTTCTTTTGATTTTTTGCATTTTTTTGCAAATTGATTTATGACAAAACCGAAAATTATTTCAACGGAAACAGTTTATAAAGGCAGAGTTTTCGATGTTTCGATGGCGGAAATCCGCGAAGGCGAACTCGAATATAAACGCGAATTTGTATCGCACAAAGGAAGCGCAGTAATTGTTCCGGTGTTCGCTGACAAAACAATTGCTTTGGTCAGACAATATCGCCACGCCGCCGAAAAATATCTGTTGGAGGTTCCGGCAGGTTCGCTTGATGCAGGCGAAAGCGCGGAAACGGGCGCACAGCGCGAACTCGAAGAAGAAATCGGTGTAACGGCAGAAAAGATTGAAAAGTTGGCAGAATTTTATGTTTCGCCCGGCTTTCTGACTGAAAAGATGTATGTTTTTCTAGCGACGGATTTGACCGCAACAAAGCAGAATCTTGATGAAGATGAAATACTCGAAATCGAGAAAATCACCTTTGAACAAGCCTTTGAGAAAATAAAAAACGGCGAAATCGAAGATGCAAAAACAATAATCGGCTTGATTTTCGCGGGCGCAAGATTCGGATTTATATTTGCCAGCTAATGATACATTGAAACTTAATCTCTTATTTTTATTCTCTATGCGTAGCTATGCAAGCCAGGCAATAAATAACTAACTCCCAAATAAGTAAAAATCACAAGCAAAAATCCGACGATGGCGAAATATGCCGAACTTCTGCCTGACCAACCGCGCGAAATTCGTGTATGCAAAAACGCAGCGTAAGTCAGCCACGCGATTAACGCGCCCGTTTCTTTCGAGTCAAAGCCCCAAGGTCTGCCCCAAGATTCGTTTGCCCAAATCGCGCCTGTAATCAATAACATTGCCAAACCTGCAAACGCCAAACTTGCGGTTTTATACATTAAACCGTCAAGAGATTCCAACGATGGAAGTCGTTCACGCAAAGTTTCAGTGCGGAAACCGAATAAAATCACGAAAAATGTTCCAGCCAACGCCGTAATTAAACCGGCAAGTTCAACCGGATTAGTATTCAAACTCAAAAACAATTTATCGCCATTATTTTGCACAAATTGTTTCGCTGCTTGGTCAAACTGCGTTGGCGTAACGGCGGCAAATTCTTGCGCGGAAAGCCCTTGTTTTGAAGCAAGTTCTTTGCCCGCGGTGATGTATTGACTTGGATTGCTTGCAAGTTGGGTTTGCAGTTTTGAAGAAATATTATCGGTTGATTTAATGCCCGAAACTAAAAATGCAATCGCTAGAATTTGTGTAACCAAAGAGATTTTTAACAAAATATGCCCGATTTTTTTCGCGCTTTCATTATTTTGATAAAGATAAATCAAAAACGAAATAATCACACCAAGAAGCAAAACTCCCGACAAAACCAAAGTTGCGCCAACAAATGGAACTTCGAGGCGAAATGGCGACGAAAAAGGTTTTGGCGAACTCGGCACGAAAAGTCCGGCGCGATAGACAAATTCGGTGAACACGGAAAATTTGCTGACCGAACCAATAACCGCAATGGTAAAAATACTCGACCAAATCGCCATTGCTTCGACTTTTACTTTGTCTTTAAGCAAATAAATAACCGCGACGGCGAAACAAACCAACGCCACGCCGTAGCTCAAAGAAGCCACGCCAACGTGAATCGGTCGCCAATAAGAATCTAAAACGGGTGGCAAGTCTATAAATTCAGGTCCGATAAATCTTGCCAAAGTCAAAATCAATGCGGCAAGCGGAAGCGTGAACGCACTCAAAAATTGAAACTTCTTGCGATTGGAAATAAGCAACGTCGCAATTCCCGCGCCGAATGCAAAGGCAAGGCTCAAATCATACAGATTCGCAAACGGAATATAGCGGAAAAACCACGGTGTCGCCATATTTCCGCTGTCGCGCATCATCGCAATCTCGCGGTCAAACGCACCAACCCAACGCACCAACCAACTCGCCAAATTAAAGAAAACACCCAGCGACGCGCCCCATAAACCAATCCTTTGCGCCATTTCGGACGGTGCGTAAAGATTAGTCAATTGAAAAAGCGCGGCTAAAATATAACAAGCGAGCGCAATCATCATCAACGCGCCGTCCGAAATAAACTTACTTCCGATTTCGATTCGCAAAAACAACATCAAAACCGCGCCGACAATTGCCAAAATTGCGGGCAGATAAGACTTCCACACGGCATTTTTGGCAAGTTCCGATTTTTCCGCTTTTAAAAAAACTTCGTTTTGAATTCTGCTTACTTCTTCCATAATTTTAACCTCAAAGTTATGTGCAACTCCGTCATCCTAAAGAACTAACAATTTTTTTGAATTTATCTTCAAGCCCTTGATCGTTTCTGTTCGCATTTCCGCCTAAAACAACCTCGAAATCATTCTCGTTTTGCCTGTCAATCATCGCCCAAACTCTTTTATGCGACAGGAAAAACACAAAGCATAATGCACCGATTAGACCGAAACCGCCGATATACCAAGCGATAAATGCGGCATTGAACGGGTCGTATTTGATGGACAAAACGTGCGCTAACGGTGATTTTTCAAATTCTTTCAAACGCCATTTATAACCCGCTTTGGGCGCACCGACGGGAATTTTGTCGGACAAGTTTGCCGCAAAAGCGAACACTTTATTTTTTTCACCATTAGGCGAAGTTACGTTTAAGACAACCGCCGGGTTATTGTACTCCGCCGATTTTGTGTCGGGTTTTCCTTCCGCATTAAATGTAAAATCGGGAAAAAATGCTTCGTAATCAAACTTTGTGTTGTCGGGCAATGTCGCTGAACCGTTTCGTGCTAAATCAACGATTAAAGGTTGTCCGCCGTCTTGCGGCGTTAATTCCAACGTCATATTTCGCGCACTTCCGAGTGTGATTGCGCTTGCCTGAAAAAAGCGATAACCACGATAACTGAAAGGTCTGTTCAAACTGACATCCGCTTCGGTTTTGCCATATTGCGAGTCGTCAATGGTGATGCGTGTGTGCCAATCAATCGTGTTTTGGATGTTTATCGAACCTTTCGGGTCAATCAAATCTTGTTCGATGTCGGTGCAAGTTATCGTAAAAGGCAAAGCGACGTTGTAACGCTCTTGCTTATCCAAATTGAACTCGATCAATTGAATTTCGTTAGTAACTTGTCCGGGCATCATTCGCACGTCGGCATCAAAACCCGATTGTAGCGCGACAAAATGACCGAGAAACAGCGTCAACAGCGCAACATGGACGATATACGCGCCTAACCGATTCCACTTTCCGTTTTCGCCGAAAACTATCAGATTCGATTTGGTTTCCGTTTTTGAAAAATCTTTTTTGCCGGCTTCGTCAGTCGCATAAAAAATATTATTGCTTTTAGTTATAGTTGGCTTAAATCCGTTTGCCTTAAAAATCCGACTGATTTTTTCCGCAACTTCTTTTTCATCATTGCCGTTAATTTTTACGATTGTATTTTGCGTTTGGTTCAATAGCCAATTGCGCGTCGCGTTGAATTTCGGTTGTTTTATGTAACTCCACGCCGACGGAAAACGGTCAATCGAAGCCAAAACGATGTTGAGCGAAAGCAATAAAAGCAGAAAATTAAAATACCAACTGTGATAAATGTCGAACAGTCGAAGCCAACCATAGACGATTTTTTCGGCAGGCGTTAAAGAGGCAAAATAAGCGTCAAAACCATTGACGTTTTGC
>JANOXW010000735.1:0-1590 GCA_031418635.1 Acidobacteriota bacterium | reverse complement strand
TTACGGGAACTTCGGTTTGGATTGACCGCGTTTCCCAAACTTTCGTCGTCTTTCTTTCCAACCGCGTTCATCCCGACGGCAAAGGCGACGTAACGCCGCTTCGCGCCAAAGTCGCAACCGTCGTTGCTTCGGCGATTGAAGATACACCTGTCGAAGTAATTCGCCTTGCCGAAGATATTTATTCGTCGCAGGTCGCCGCGCAAATCCCGAAATTTAAGGAAAACGCATTGAGAATTGCTATTGAAAATCTTCCAATAAACCCGAACAGCAGAAGCTTTAATCTGCCTCAAAACTCAACGGTTTTGAATGGAGTTGATGTTTTGGAAAAAGAAAACTTCAAATCGTTAAATGGATTAAAAATCGGCTTGATAACAAATCAGACGGGGAAAAATTTGTTGGGTAAGCAAACAATTGATGTATTTAGTGAAGCGAAAAACATCAAACTCGTCGCGCTTTTTTCGCCCGAACACGGCATTCGCGGACAAGCGGACGAAAAAGTTTCCGATTCGACGGACGAAAAAACGGGCTTACCGATTTATTCGCTTTACAGTGAAACGCGTCGTCCGAAACCCGAACAATTAAAAGATTTAGACGCGCTTGTTTTTGATATTCAAGACATCGGCGTGCGTTTTTATACTTATGAATCTACGCTTTTGAATGTGTTGGAAGAAGCGGCGAAAGCGAAAATTCCTGTGTTTGTTTTGGACAGACCGAATCCGATAAACGGCGTAACGGTCGAAGGCGCGATTGCCGACGTGGACAAATTATCGTTTGTCGTGTCGCATACCGTTCCCGTGCGGCACGGTTTGACGATTGGCGAATTCGCGCAGATGGTCAATGCCGAAAAGAAACTCGGCGCGGATTTGCGTGTGATAAAAATGGAAAATTGGTCGCGTGAAATGTGGTTTGACCAAACAAATCAGACGTGGACAAATCCTTCACCGAATATGCGCTCATTGACCGAAGCCACGCTTTATCCCGGAATCGGTTTGCTTGAAACAACAAATTTATCAGTCGGACGCGGCACGGACACGCCATTTGAAATCGTCGGCGCACCGTATATTGACGGGCAAAAACTCGCGGCGTATTTGAACGAAAAAAACTTGGGCGGAGTTCGCTTCGTTCCCATTAAATTTACGCCGAATGCGTCAGTTTTCAAAGGCGAACAATGCGGCGGAATCAATATAATTATTACCAATCGCGCCGAATTTCAGATTGTCCGCACCGGCATCGAAATCGCGCTTGCCTTGCGAAACATTTTTCCGAATGATTGGAAATTAGACAATTACAACCGATTATTAGCAAACGATGAAACATTAGAACTCGTCAGACGCGGCGCAACGGCGGAAACAATCGAAACGGCTTGGCAGAAAAAAATATCCGAATTTAAAGCGCGTCGGGCATCATTTTTGCTTTACAAATGATTGTTTTGGAGTTGTAACCAAAAAGTAATCTTCGCAATTAACTAAAACGTAATATCTACGGCATTTTTTAAATTTCCGTTTTTCTTTGGTCAGAAAAGCCATAACGAAAATTTGGAGATATTTCCGAAAACCTAAATATAATTGATAGTGTGCTATCTTGAGTTTT
>JANOXW010000734.1:0-11150 GCA_031418635.1 Acidobacteriota bacterium | reverse complement strand
CAGGTGAAAAAATTTCTGTTTGGGATGTAACTACCGGCAAACTTTTGGGAACTATCACGAATATTGTCGAAAGAAGCGGACGCAAATCGGAAATCAGCGATGTCGAAGGAGTGGCGTTCACTCCTGACAGTCAGACAATTGCCGTTGCTAGTGGTGCTTATAGCAAATTGACGCTTTGGAACGGTGCGGACGGCAAGTTATTAAAATCTCTCGAATATGACACAAAAGACGGTTTTGCCGGTTTTGCCGATAATTCAATCATTTTTAGCCCTGACGGAAAATATTTGGCGGGCAGCGCGGAAGGAAATATCTTTTTTTGGGATTTGAATACACGGAAAATAGCCAAGACTTTTAAAGGAAATACATTGACGGTTGCCCGCGTTGCTTTTAGTCCGACTGACAAAACAATCGTCAGCATCAGCGAGTTCGGTTTTAATAACTTCGGGCTTTACGGTAAAGAAGGACAAGGACGCACCGTTAGTTTTTGGTCAAATGACGGACAGGACTTTCGCTTTCTCAAAGGAAACGCCGAAACCGCGACGGCGGCTTTTACCAAAGACGGACGCTCGATTTTTACCGTTGAAACGATAAAGGAAAAAGAATTCAGCTATTTTACGGGCATCAAACAATGGGATGTCGGTTCTACGAAAGAATTGCAAAAGTTTCCGTTCAAATTAGACGGGCGCGATTATCTGCTCAGTCCCGACGCGCTCATCGTCGCTGTTATTGACACCGACACGGCAAAAATAAATCTGCTCGATATAAAATCCGGGCGCGTCGTCGGCAACATCGGCGGACATCAGCAAAGACTTTCAAGTTTTAGTTTTTCGCCCGACGGAAAACTGCTTGCGACCGGAAGTTTAGATAAAACCATTAAAATTTGGCAGATGCCGACCGGAAAACTCATTCAGACTTTGAGCATTGACGGCGATGTCGGGAATTTAGCTTTTAGTGCGGATAATGCTTTATTAACCGCGCACGTCAACGATTCGCTGAAAATTTGGCAAATCGCTGACGGTAAAGAAATTCGTTCCATCGAAAAAGTCAACTGTGTCGAAAAAGATATTCGCTATAATTCTCTGATTGCTTTTAGTTCGGACAAGCGTTTTATCGCTTGTGCCGCAAGAAACAGAGAAAAACTCTCCACAACCCAAAAAAGCGATACCGAAGATTTGGGCATATTTACATTTCAAATCGAGTTGTTTGAAGTCGCTAACGGGCAATTGTTGCGGAAATTTGAAGGACATCAACAGGCAATAACATCGCTTGCTTTTAGCCCGGATGATAAATATTTGGTCAGTGGCAGTGATGATTCGCAAACAAAACTTTGGGATGTCAAAGACGGAAAAGAGTTGGCGAATATGCTTGTCATCAACGAAAAAGATTGGCTGGTAACAACGCCGGAAGGTTTTTTTGACGGTTCGCCAAACGCCTGGAAACAATTGTCGTGGCGGTTTAACGACAACACTTTTGATTACACGCCGGTTGAAACTTATTTTAACGATTTCTTTTATCCAAATCTTTTACAAGACGTTCTCAACGGCAAATCGCCAAAGCCGAAAGCCGGACAAGAACTCGAAAAGATTGACCGCCGCCAGCCGAAAGTTGAAATTGTTTCATCTACCAATGCCGATAAACGAATGGCGACCGTCGTGATTGAAGTTACTGACAACGCCGATAAAAAGAAGCAACCTAACCACCAAGAAACTAGCGGCGCACAGGATTTGCGATTGTTCCGCAACGGTTCACTCGTCAAGGTTTGGCGCGGCGATGTTTTTGACAAAGCAAACGGCTGCGAAGAAATTAAATCAAACAAATCGCGCCGTGTCCGTTGTCAATCGCAAGTTCAGATTGTCGCGGGTGAAAACCTTTTTACAGCTTATGCTTTTAATACCAGCAATGTTAAATCAAATGATGATACGGCGATAATCAACGGCGCAGACGCATTGAAACGAATCGGCACGTTTTATGTTTTAGCAGTCGGCGTGAACAAATACAGAGACGCAAGCCGTAATTTGAAATATGCGGTTGCCGATATTGATTCTGTCAGTGCTGAACTTATTGCACAGCAAGCTAAATTAGCAAATAAGCAATACGCCAAAACCGAACTTATAAGATTAACCGATGAACAAGCAACCAAAGAAAATATTTTGCTTGCCTTGAAAAGATTCGCTCAAAAAGATTCAAAAACTGAATTGCCAAATAATCTCGCGCCCGAAGTCCGACAAGAATTAGCCAAAATACAACCAACACAACCCGAAGATGCGCTTGTAATTTATTTTGCCGGACACGGCACGGCAAGCAAAGATCGGTTTTTTCTAATTCCACACGACGGATTTCCGAAAGAAAACACATTAAATGAAAATTCACTGGAAGAATTATTCAAACAGAGCATTTCCGATGAAGATTTGGAAAAGGTTCTGGAAACGGTTGATGTCGGAAAAATGCTGATGGTGATTGATGCCTGCAATTCCGGTCAGGCTTTAAATTCAGAAGAACAGCGTCGCGGTCCGATGAATTCGCGCGGGCTTGCTCAACTCGCTTACGAAAAAGGAATGTATATTTTGACCGCCGCGCAAAGTCAGCAAGCCGCGCTTGAGGTTGCCAAACTCGGACATGGGCTTTTGACATTTTCATTACTCGAAGGAATGCAAAAAGCGGAAAAAGAAACCAACGGCGCAATAGTTGAAAGAAAATGGCTGGATTTTGCGGTTGCCGAAGTTCCGCAACTACAACTCGAAGAGATGCAAAAACGCGATGTCGAGATAAAGAAAACCCCGACGACGCGGGACATCGGCTTGATGTTCAAGAACGGCGACGACAAAAATCTACCGCCGGAAAAACGCGGACTGCAAACGCCACGCATTTTCTATCGGCGCGAACTCGAAATTGTCCCGTTAATAGTTGCTAAACCGTGATTTAGAGTCTTTCAATTTTGGTTGAAATAAAAGCAGAAATAGCACGCAGATTTTCACTGATTCAGCCGATTTGCCCCTGTTATTTCAAATAGATTTTCGGAAGTTTTCAGATAATTATCAAAAAAATCCGTGAAAATCCGTCCAATCGGCGTTTATCAGCGTGCTATGCGCCCAGCTTGATTTTCAACTCAAGACTGAGGTTAATTTAGACAAAAATTTCAAATGAAGATTGAAAAAATCATATTAGAAGGCGAATATGTGCGGCTTGAGCCGTTGGAGATTGGACATCACAAACAACTTTGCGAAGTTGGACTTGATGAATCGCTGTGGCGTTTGATTCCTACCAACATCAGAACTTCTGCCGATATGACAGCATATATCGAAACCGCATTGGATGAATTTCAGCGCGGTGTTTCATTGCCGTTTGTTACAATTGAAGAAGCCTCGAATAAGGTTGTCGGTTCAACCCGTTTCGGAAATATAGATGCGAAAAATCGCCGTTGCGAAATTGGCTGGACGTGGATAAATCCGCGTTGGCAGAGAACTTTTATCAATACGGAAGCGAAACTTTTAATGTTGACGCACGCTTTTGAAACTTGGAAATGTATCCGCGTCGAATTAAAAACCGATGTCTTGAATGAACAATCGCAAAATGCAATTTTAAGACTCGGCGCACAAAAAGAAGGCGTTTTCCGCCAACATATTATTACTGACACGGGACGCTTTCGTGATTCGGTTTATTTCAGTATTATTGATTCGGAGTGGGAAACGGTGAAAGCGAATCTTAAAGCAAAATTGAGAAAGTAACTTGAGAAACAAAGGCAGAAGCCTGCGCGTGAGCAAGGGCGGAGAAGGCGAAAGTAAAAGCACCCTTGCTCACGCGCAGGTTTCTGCCTTTAGATTGATTTGGGTTATAATAATTTTCGCTATGGAAAAATTCAACGTAATTTGCCCGTGTTGTGAAGCGACTTTGACGATTGACGCAATCTCCGGCGCGTTAATCGGACACGAGGAAAAAAAGAAAATAACGGGTTCGTTTGAAGATTTGAAACACGAACTCGAAAAACAAAAAGAGTTGCGCGAACAGATTTTCGCGCAAGAAACTTTGGCAAACAAAGACCGTGAGCGGCTTTTGGAAGAGAAGTTTCAAGAGGCAAAGAAACGCGCCCAAGGTGATTTGGATAAACCGTATAGAAACCCTTTGGATTTTTAGCAGTGAGCAGTTAGCACTTTTGACATGACTAATAACTGATAACTGATAACTGATAACTGATAACTGATTTCTGTAATTTTAGCTGTGCAAAAAATTTCACATTATTGTCAAAAATGTCGGGCGGGAAATGAACCTGGCGTGGCGAATTGTCAGCGGTGCGGGACGCGCTTGATGTTGGTCGTGTTTCCACCTTCCATGCGCCACGACGAAGGCATTGCTCCAACTTATTACGAAGACCATTTGCTGGAACGAGTTTCTCTGCTTGAACTGCGTCTTTCACAAACGATGGGACAACTTGCGATGGCGTATCAATTTATCAAAGGTGAAGTGAACTCTTTTCAAAAAGATCACGCTTTACTCCAAGCCTTTTTTGAATCTCTCCAAAAAGTTAATCCCGAATTGTCAGATTTGATAAGCAAAAACTGTCTTGAAAGTTTTGCCGAAAAAAAAGAAAAAATTGCAGTTGAAAATAAACAAGAGCAGGTTGTAAAAGAAATTATTCTCAATCACGACCATAAGCAAACAGAATTTTTCACTCATCTTGTCAAAGAAAGCCAAACTCTTTTGGAAAAAAACGAGGAAAAACAAGCCTTTTTGACGCTTGAACGCGCTGTTTTGCTGTCGCCGAAAAATGTTCTGCTTTTGATATTTTTCGCCGAACATCTTTTCCGCACCGACAAATTCGATTTAGCCAAAAAATATTTGGAAAAAGCCTATTCACTCGCGCCGCAAAACGAAAAGGTTTTATTATTATTAGGCACGATTTATGCCGACGAAGCCAACGTCGAACAAGCACGGCAGTTGTTAAGCGGGTTGGTTAATCAACCTGAAAAAAGCGTCTGCATCAATTATATTCGGGGAATGTTGTCGGCTTTTGAAGAAAATTGGACGGAAAGCCTCGCTGCTTTCAAACAGGTTGCGGAAATTGCGGAAACAGCTGAAATTCATTATCTAATTGGTAGTGCGTTGTTCCAATTAAACCGTCGCAAAATGGCTTTACGACATTTGCAAAAAGCTGTTTTCATTGACATCAAATTTGCCGATGCGTGGTTTATGCAAAGTCTGATTTACCAACTTTCGGACAATGCCGAAAGCGCGAATAATGCGCTGAATGCAGCACTTGAAGCAAAAGAAGCGGGCGCACAATGTCTGGAATATCTGAATCGGAAAAAACTTCCTGATTTGGAAATCGCCTTGCCGTTTTTACATTTTAAGCAAACCGAAAAGCATCTTTTAACACGCGGTTCACGACGTTTGAGTAAGTTTTTCCGCGAACGGATTTTCAAGGTGATTGAGTGTTAAAATGCAAAGATTTATGTTTCAAATAATTTTATGTTTGGTTTTATTTTTAATTCCAAATGTCGCGTTTGCCAAACAAACCGATGCGATTGCAAAAACACAAACAATTATTACCGAAATCGTCGAAAAATCTTATCCCGAACTCAAAAAAGCAAAAATAAATGTCAGAATTTTTGAGAGCAATGTCAATTATTTTCAATCGCAATTTTCGTTGACGCGATTCTTAACGTGCCAAAAACTGCGCTATAACCTGTATGTCAACCCCGAAGTTTTCAACAAAAACGCGCCCGAAGAAGCGATTCACGCTATCATAGCGCACGAATTGGCGCACGTTTTGTATTATTCTGAAAGAAATCGGTTTGAGCTAATTGGACTTGTTAGTTTGATTGACAAAAGTTTTACGACGAAATTTGAACGACGCGCCGACCTTGAAGCCATCGCCCGTGGTTACGGTGAAGGTTTGATAAAATATCGCCGATGGCTTTATCAAAACATTCCCGTAAAAAATGTGGACGAGAAAAAACGCAACTATTTTTCGCCCGAAGAAATTGAAAAGATGTTGGAAATACTGAAACAAAAGCCGCAAATGATTGATGTGTGGCGCAAAAATGTGCCGCGCAGTTTAGGTGAAATTACTGATAAGCCATAATAAAAACACAGATATAAATGTTGAAAGTTGAACAACTCAAAAACCAAAGACCAAAAGCCAAAGATCAAATTATCGTCGCTTTAGACGTTTCGACGGCAGAAGAAGCACGAAAACATATCGCCGATTTGCGCGAATATGTTGGCGCATTCAAGATCGGTTTGCAACTTTTTTCCGCTGTTGGTGCATCTTTTGTCAAGGAAGTTGTCGCTGACGGTGTTAAACTTTTTCTCGATTTGAAATTTCACGATATTCCGAATACGGTGGCGAAAGCGTCAGTTGAAGCGGTGCGGCTTGGCGTTTGGATGTTCAACATTCACGCGCTAGGCGGTAGCGAAATGATGCGAAAAACGGTTGAAGAAGTTCGTGAGATTTGCGACAAAGAAAATCTGACACAACCGAAAATTATCGGCGTAACGATTTTGACAAGTTCAAATCAAACAACTTTGCGCGAAGTCGGAATTTCAACGGAAATAAACAAACAGGTGCTGAATTTAGCTGAACTTTCGGTAAATTGTGGCTTAGACGGCGTGGTTGCGTCGCCGCACGAGATAGAAATAATTCGTCAAAACATCAAAAATAAAGATTTTTTAATCGTTACGCCCGGCGTTAGAAGCCAAAAGTCTGAAACTTTTGATGACCAAAAGCGTGTAATGAGTCCAGCCGAAGCAATTAGATGCGGTGCAGACTATTTGGTAATAGGTCGCCCGATTTTACAGGCGGATGATAGAATTTCGACAGTCAAAACTTTTGTCGAAGAAATTGAAACTGCCTAAAAGCAAACAATGAGCAAAATAAAACTTCAAACTGATAAACTCACGGAAAAATCTGTGTTTAATCGCAAAAATCGGCGGCTTATTTGTATCGTTTTTTTTCTATTTACCGCTTTTTTTATTCAGCCGAATGTTTTCGCGCAAACTCCAAATAAACCGAATAATCTTCTGCCGACACCTTTTCGCATCGGTGAACGGCTGACGTATAACATCACGTTTGAAAAATTTAACGATGCCGCATTTGCCGAAATTTATGTGGTTTCGCGTGGGAAATTGGGCGATAAAAATGCTGTCGAACTGCGTTCCAAAATAAAAACAGCGGATTTAGTCAGCGCGGCATTTTATCTTTTGGATGAAACCCGCACAACTTTTGCTTCCGATGAAAACGGTTTGCCGCTTTACACCCGAAAAACATCCAACACAGGCATTTTTCCGAAAGAAACAATCGGCAATTTTTTGGGTTTGCCAACGGCGAATTATGATTTACTAACCTTAATTTACGGTGCGAGAACTTTTGGCGGTATCGGAACTTTTTCGTTGCAAGAAGACGATAAAACTTACAGCGTTAGTCTGCAAACGACGGTTAGCGAAACCGTTAAAACGGCGGCGGGCGAATTTGATACAACTATTTCAACCTTCAATAGTCAGTATTTTACCGAACTCGGCATCACCAATTTGCGGGTAAATTTTAGTGTGGACGCAGCGCGAGTTCCGGTTTTGATTAGATTTAAAACCACCAAGGGCGAGTTTCGCGCCGAAATTGCCAGTATTCAGGTAGTAGAGCAACCGGCAAATGTCGAACCGACACTGACACCAATAAACACGCCACAATCACAGATAACGCCGAAACCGATTGCGACACCGATACCTTATAACGAAAACGAACCGCTTTTGCCGGATTTGCCTTTTGCTTTGGGTGAAACATTAGAATATCAGGTTTCGACACAGGGAAGAAATATTGGAAAAGTAATGCTTCAGGCGAAGGAGCGCAAACAGTTTTTCCGGCAGGATAGTTTGGTTTTGACCGCAATTGTAACTGAATCAGATGCGGGAAATCCGGTTTTTAAATTAAACGACAGTATTCGGGCGTATGTAAATCCCGATTCGCTTGCGCCGCAATTTATCGAGTTTAAGTTTAGTGAAGTTAATAGTGCATTTAATCAAATAATTCAGTTTGACCAAAAAACGGGTGCCGCCTTAAATAATGATGCGAAAACAATAGAAATTCCCGTCGGAACGCACAGCATTTTATCGTTGGCTTATGCTATTCGCTCATTTAATCTGAAGCCGAGCAAAGATTTAAATAATCCGGTCAATGATACGCGAGTTGCCGTTTTTGTCGGCGATCAAGCGTTTGTTTTTACGCTTCGACCGGCAAATGCTGAATTCATTAGTCTAAAAGGCGAGAAAATTTCCGCCCAACTAATCTCGATAACCACCGGAAATCCGCAGATTGACGAACTCAAACTTCAATTATGGCTGAGTAATGATGCCAAGCGGCTACCGTTGCGTCTTTCAATCGGTGCTTACCAAGCTGACCTTATTGGCGAAACTAAAATTCAACTGAAATAAATAAGACTGGAACGCAGGCAGCCTTGCCTGCGCGAGTGCAGAGCGCGAAACCGACGTTTAATATCTCGCGGTATAAGTTTTAACGCGCAACTTTTCGCGTCGAAGCGACACTCACGCAGGCAAGGTTGCCTGCGCTCCAATATGAAATTTCTTTTAATTGAAATTGAAAGTTAATTTCAATTAGGTTACACTTCAAAATTGAAAAGGAATAATTTTATGACATTGACAAATTTACCAATCGGAGCAACTGCGAAAGTTTTGGCGGTTCACGGCAATAATGCTATTACGCGGCGTTTGATGGAAATGGGCGTTGTGCCGGGCGTGGTGGTTCGGGTTATCAAATCCGCACCGTTTGGCGATCCGTTGGAAGTTCGTGTGCGCGGTTATCATTTAGCAATGCGAAAAAGCGAAGCCGACACGATTGAAGTAAGCCAATGAAGTCCAAAATTCCAAATTCCAAATTCCAAATTCCAAATTCTGAGTTGGCGGTTGTTGATGCAAACAAAGGACAACGAACAAAAGACAAAGGATATTTTACAATTGCTTTGGCGGGAAATCCGAACGCGGGGAAAACTACGCTTTTTAATGCTTTGACCGGAATGCGGCAGAAAGTTGCCAATTATTCGGGCGTAACGGTTGAACGCAAAGAAGGTTTTTGGCGACTTAATGGAAGCGAAAATACGGCGCGTTTGATAGATTTGCCCGGTCTTTACAGTCTTGATGCAACATCTTTGGACGAACAGATTGCCCGCGATGTTCTAACCGGCAAAGTTGCCGATTTGCCAAAGCCGGATGCGGTTATTGCCGTCGTTGACGCGACCAATTTGGAAAGAAATCTTTATCTTGTAACGCAACTTCTCGAATATAAAATTCCCGTCATAATTGCTTTGACGATGGTTGACACCGCCGAAAAGCAAAGCCTCGAAATTGACACCGAAAAACTTTCGCGTCTTTTGCAAATTCCTGTAATTCGCGTCAAAGCCACGCAAAAACAAGGTGTCGAAGAACTTGCCAAAGAAGTTTTGCAATCTGCCAACGGAAATCAAAATTCAAAAATCAGTTGGCTTGCCGATTTTACCAACGGAACAAGCGACGAAGATATTCACTTGAGTTTATCGGATAACGCGGCGGCGAATAAGCAAATCTTTGCGCGTTACAATTTTATTTCTGAAGTTTATCAAGAATCGGTCAAGCCGAAAGTAACTTTGGAAAGAAGCGTTTCGGAAAAGATTGATCGTGTTTTGACGCATAAATTTTTCGGACTTGTCATTTTAATTGCAATTTTATTACTCGTGTTTCAGACGATTTTTTCGTGGGCAAATCTGCCGATGGATCTTCTCGACAAAGGTTTCGGCGCGTTAGGCGATTTTGTTCGCGCCGAGATGCCCGAAGGCATTTTGACCGATTTATTGGTTGACGGCGTGATTGCCGGTGTCGGCGGTGTGTTGGTTTTTTTGCCGCAGATTTTGTTACTGTTCCTCTTTATTTCAATTTTGGAAGACACGGGTTATATGGCGCGGGCGGCGTTTTTGCTTGATAAACTAATGTCGCGGTTTGGTCTGCACGGCAAAGCGTTTTTGCCGTTGATGAGCAGTTTCGCCTGTGCGATTCCGGGCATTATGGCGACACGCACGATTGAAAATCCGAAGGACAGGTTAGCGACAATTATGATTGCGCCGTTTATGAGTTGTTCGGCGCGTCTGCCGGTTTATACTCTGATGATTGGCGCGTTTTTTGCCGGACAAACCGTTTTCGGCTTTATTTCGCTTGGCGCGGTTCTGATTTTGGCGATGTATGCGCTTGGGATTTTTGTTGCAATTATCGTCGCTTTTATTTTGAAACGAACGATTCTAAAATCGCCGCCGCCGCCGTTTGTGATGGAATTGCCGCCGTATCGCGTCCCGAATTTTCGCACGGTTTTTCAAAATATGCTTAATAGTGGTTGGCTGTTTCTCAAACGCGCCGGCACGGTAATTTTGGCGATTTCGATTATACTTTGGGCGTTGACGGCGTTTCCACGAAATGCGGGAGTTGCGAGTTCCACGACGCAGGTTTCAGGTCAGGAATCAGTTTCAGCTGACGAAGGACGGCAATTGCAAAACAGTTATGCCGGGCAACTCGGACATTTGATTGAGCCGGTTATTGCGCCGCTTGGGTTTGATTGGAAAATCGGCGTGGCGTTGATTGCGTCTTTTGCCGCAAGGGAAGTTTTGGTCTCGACTTTGAGCATTATTTACAATGTCGGAAAAGACGCAAATGAGCAAGACCAATCGTTGATAACCGCCGTCCGCGATGCAAAAAAAGACGACGGCACAGCCGCTTGGACACCGCTGACGGCGTTGACGCTGATGGTTTTCTTTGTCTTGGCGATGCAATGTATGTCAACCGTGGCAGTTGTGCGGCGCGAAACAAACTCGTGGGCGTGGACGCTTTTTATGGTCGGTTATATGACCGCGTTGGCTTATTTAGCCTCGTTTTTAACCTTTCAAATTGGCAGTTTTTTGGGATTTGGGTAAAAAAGGGTTTCAGGTTTAAGTCGAGTGATAATCAATCTTAAAAATTATGTTCAAGTTCGATAACTTTTTGTTTTGTCATCTTCGATGACAAAACAAAAAGTTATCGAACTTGAACATAATTTTTAAGATTGATTATCACTCGACTTAAACCTGAAACCCTTTTTTACCCAAATCCCAAAAAACTGCCAATTTGAAAGGTTAAAAACGAGGCTA
>JANOXW010000733.1:0-2762 GCA_031418635.1 Acidobacteriota bacterium | reverse complement strand
GCTATTTGTTTTGTTGTTAGTGGGGTAAATGTTCGTCGTTATTTTTGCTGATTTTTTCTGGGTTGCCGCTGGTGTCGTTGTCGTATGGTTTTTTGGCATTCACAACTCTTTCCTGTAAATCCTGTAAAAAATTTTCGTTGTCGGTTTCCTGTTCTCTTAATCCGGTCAAAATTTTATCGCGGACAAGTGCCATGTCTTGCGCGGCAAAAGCCGGATTCAAAGCAATGTCAGTAAAAATCTCCCAAGACTTATCAAAGTTTTGGCGCGTCGTGGCAAGACTCAAAACGCTATAATCGTTGCTGGCACTCGAACCGATACTACTGCCAGTTTTGGCAAGTTCACGCCGCAAAACTTCGCGCGGAAACTTTTTACTTCCTTCGGTGGCGACATTGAGCATAAAACTTTCAATGCCGGCGTTTTTGTCGCTGATATTTCGTGCGCCTCCGCGAATAAAAAGTCCGGCGGCAACCGTCGGTGCGCTCGTTCGGCGTTTGACCAAAACCTTCAACCCGTTCACGTCAAATTCCGTAACCAACGCGGCTTGGTCTGAAACGCCCGTTTTGCCCGCTTGAGCAAAGTTTAGCGAGATAAAAGACAAACAAATAAATGTTAAAAAAGCAGTTTTCTTAATAAATTTCATATTACTTTTTAGTAACGCCAGCGTCCCGCTGGCTGTCGAGAGTGCGTTCCGCACTCTCGTAGATTTTAGTCAGGTGAGCGTCTCGCTCACCTGACAGCCGTCGGGACGACGGCGTTACATAAAATTATTTTCCAATCAAATTCTCTTGCGTAATTTTGGCTTGGGCTTGTGCGTCGGTTGAAATCAGGGCGATGCCGATGTGCGGTTTGCCTTGAATATAAGTTTTGACATAGCGTTTCGTGTCAGTCCGCGACACGGCACGAAGATTTTTGTAGTAACCGCGAAAATAATCAATGCCCGTCGAAGACCACCAAAAACCGAGTGTGTGCGAATAATCACTGAGTTTTTCGCGGTCAAATAAATCTCTTGCCTCAAGCAAAGTTTTAGCGTTTTGCAACTCCTCGTCGGTGAAATAATCAGGCTTGTCAAACTGCGCGACTTCGGCGTAAGCGGCTTTTAGCGCGGCTTTTGCTTTGTCGGGCGTTGTTACCAAAGTCAAGGCAATCGGTCCGACATTTCTTTGCGTGTAATACCCGATATCCGCGCCAACGGTTAAGCCTGAATCAACGAGGGCGCGTTGAAAGCGCGAATTCGGTTGCGTCAAAATATACGAAAAAACGTCAGCCGTATAAGTTGCCGCGTCGTCTTTGCCGATTGAAGGACCTTGCCAACCGATTTGAATCAACACATTTTGCACAGGTTGTTCGACAATCACGCCTTCGCTTTTGGGCAAAGGCGGATGTTCGACCAACGGAAATTCTTTGAACGGCTCAACCTCGCGTCGTTTCCAACTGCCGAGATTTTGCTCGGCTAATTGAAAGACTTCATCGGGTTTGACATCGCCCGTAACAATCAAAGCCGCATTGTTCGGCACATAATAGCGCGATTGAATCAGACGCATTTGATCGGTGGTCGCCGCGCTGACAGTTTCGCGTGTCCCAAGCGGATTTTTGCGCGTCGTATATTTATAAAAAAGTTTGTCGTTAAGTGCGCGGCTCAAATAGAAAAACGGATTCGATTCGTTGCGGTCAATTTCGCCGATGACGACTTGTTTTTCCTGCTCAAATTCGTTTTCATCAAACGTCGGATAGCGAATTGCATCATTGATAAAGCGCATCGCCGTCGTCAGATACGGACTCGTCGTCGTGAAATAATAATTTACGACTTCTTCGCGGGTCGTGCCGTTATAAGTGATGCCGAGTTGTCCGATGTCGCCCAAATAACTGACGTTACCGATGTCCACCTTGTATTTCGCCAGTGCGCCGCAATTGTTTTGGGCAAACAGTTGCGGCGCATTTTTAAACTGTTCGCATCGAAAAAGCACAACTGCCCGATTCGGCTTAAAAAACATATGTTCGTAGAGATGCGACAAGCCGTTAAGTTCCGGCGGTTCGGTAAAAGAGCCGTTGCGAACGGCGATTTCCACCGTTACCAGCGGCACGGAAGCATCCGGTAAAACGATAATCTCTAAACCGTTTGACAAAGTTTTAGTAACAAACGGAACTTCGATGGCTTGTTGTCCCGTCGTCGTTTTCGTTGCCATCGGCGCGTTTTTCGGCGCAACTTTCGGCGTTTGGGCAAAAGTGCTGGTAGTTAAAATTGATAAAATCAGAAGCGAGTTTAAGAAAATTTTTTTCACGTCGGAATCTCTCCACAGAAAATTTTAAGTCGTTGCTTTTACGCAAATTTGTTCGAAAAAGTTATAATACATAAAAATCTATCACAAAGGATAAAAAATTATGGAACGAGACAATATGATGCACGGAGCGCGAACAGCGTTGAATCAAAATATGGAAATACGCGAATGGTGCGAGAATTTTTTGAAAAACAGAGAACGCGAAACCAAACCCGAAATGTCCGATGAAGAATTTGCAAAACATTGGAAATATCACAAACCCGAAATTATGCACGCCGGCGCGGCAGAATCTGTTCAGGCATACAAAACGCGGGAAAGGTGAAAACGTAAATACCCGTAGCGTCTATTAAGCAGTCTTCTAAAAGTTTTATGAGATAATGGCAATATGAATATGCCGAACAAATTTGTCAAAACTTTATCTGATCAAGATTATCAGAAATTGCTTGAGAATTATCAAACCGCAACCAATTTTCGAGTTCGTAATCG
>JANOXW010000732.1:0-1595 GCA_031418635.1 Acidobacteriota bacterium | reverse complement strand
GTGTAACTCATAGTTACATGAAGAACTGTTGGCGAATTCAAAAGTGTAGCTTATCATTCTCTTAAAAACTAAAAAAGGAGAATGATTTTTATGTCACTTAAAGCCAAAGCCATTCCTAAAATTCCTGAAGAAACTAATCTGGAAATAGCTTGTTCTTAGGAGCCAGAAGCGAGCTGTTTTCATTGGCGCGGGTGTAACTCATAGTTACATGAAGAACTGCTCGCGTTGCCCGTGCCGCTTTTCCAAAGGGAAATTTATATGTGAAAATGCGTGATGAACTCGGCACTTTTTATGAAGATGCCGATTTTTCCGATCTGTTTCCGACTCGCGGGCAACCGGCTTTTTCGCCGTGGCGACTTGCTTTGATAACGGTGATGCAGTTTGCTGAGGGACTTGCCGACCGACAGGCGGCGGAAGCCGTTAGGTCTCGCATTGATTGGAAATACGCTTTGAGTTTAGAACTTGAAGACTCCGGCTTTGACTTCAGCATTTTGTCGGAATTTCGGCAAAGATTATTGTCAAAAGGTAAAGAAACCAGAATATTGGATAAGCTGCTGGAATGTTTTCAAGACAAAAAACTCCTGAAATCCGGCGGTAAACAAAGAACCGATTCAACGCATATCTTAGCTAAAGTGCGATATTTAAGCCGGATGGAAAGTGTCGTTGAAACACTTCGTGCCGCATTAAATGAAATAGCCGAGTTTTTTCCCGAATGGCTGAAAAAGCAAATAACCCCGCGATGGTTTGAGTTATATTCAAAACGAATCGAAGAGTATCGTCTGCCAAAGGGCGAAAAATCACGTCAGGAATACATTAATGAGATCGGCAACCACGGATTTGATTTGTTGAAAGCGATTGCCGGTAGCAATTCAGAAATACTAAAGAATCTACCGGTGGCTAAGCTGTTGGAGCAGATGTGGGAGCAGCAACTTGAAATCAAAGATGGGAAAGTTAGCTTTTTAGCGGCGGAAAAGTTAGCCCCGGTTGGAGAAAGATTTGATTCGCCATATGATGCGGAGGCAAAATTCGGAAAAAAGCGTTCGACGGGTTGGCAGGGCTATAAAGTTCATTTGACGGAAACCTGCGAAAAAGCAAGTCCGCATTTGATTACCAATGTCATCACGACCGAGACTTTTCTGCCGGACACCGAAGTCAACTTCAAGATTCACGCAGACTTGAAAGATAAGGATTTATCACCGGGAATTCATCTGGTAGATGCCGGTTATCCTGAGAATGAATGGGTATTGAAAAGCCTAAAAGCAGGAATACGAGTCGTCGGACCGGCAAGACCGAATCGCCACTGGCAAGCCAAAGAAGGAAAAGGTTTTGCATTGAAGGACTTTAAGATCGATTGGGAAAACAGACAAGTTGTTTGTCCGAATGGCAAAATCGGTAAAAATTGGTCAACCGCCAAGTCTGAAGGAAAAGAAAGATACCGTGTCAGATTCAAATCATCGGATTGTCTGAGTTGTGATCAAAGGCTCAACTGCACGAAATCAAAAAGATGGCGAGTCGTGTCATTTGCGGGACGCGAAGAACAGGAATTTTTAGAAAAAACGCGATTAGCCCAACAAAACCCTGAATGGAAAAGTTTA
>JANOXW010000731.1:0-12040 GCA_031418635.1 Acidobacteriota bacterium | reverse complement strand
CTGTGTTTGGTGTCGAGTTAAACGAATCGCTAATTCACGCGGCAGTCAGAAATTATCTGGCAAATCGCCGTCAAGGAACTTCTGCCACGAAAACACGAGGAAATGTTTCGGGTTCGGGCAGAAAACTTTGGAAGCAAAAGGGAACAGGTCGGGCGCGAATCGCGTCAATCCGTTCTCCATTGTGGAAAGGCGGCGGCACGGTTCATGGACCGCAACCGCGTGATTGGTCATATAAAATGCCCAAGAAAATGCGGCGCGGTGCGCTTCGTTCGGCTTTGTCGGAAAGACTTCGTGAAGGAAATCTGATTATTATTGACGAATTCAACATTGATAATCCGAAAACCAGAGGCTTTATCAACATCTTGTCAACGATGGAACTCGCGGATAAGAAAAATCAAACAAAGACGTTAATCGTTGATTCGCTTGATAATACAAATTTGGTTTTGGCTTCGCGCAACGTCAAGAAAACAAAGATTACCAATGGTTACGGCTTGAATATTTACGATTTGATTTATCACGAAAAACTGCTTATTTCAAAAGTGGCGTTGGCAGAATTAAATCATTTGCTCGACCCGAACCGCGAGAAAGGCACAGAGGCGGAAGTAGTTGAAGAAACGCCGACAGTAGAAAAACCAAAGGCGAAAAAAGAAGCTAAACCGAAAGTAAAAAAAGAAGAGCCGATAGTCGAAGAAACTTCGCCAACGGTAGAAGCGGAAAATAACGAAGAAACGGAGGCGGCAGAATAATGATTGAATTAGGTGTTTGGGACATTTTGAAGTCGCCCGTTGTAACGGAAAAAAGTGTTCTGTTAAAAGAAGCGACTAGCGAAGATGAAACTATCGGACAGGTTTTGACTTTTCGCGTTGCTCGCAGAGCAGGAAAAGACGATATTAGAAAAGCTATTGAAGAAATTTTTGCCGTCAAAGTCGCCAGAGTTCGCACAGTTCATTACGAAGGTAAAATGAAGAAACGCGGACGTCAGCAAGGTCGTCGCGCTTCTTGGAAAAAGGCTTACGTTACATTGAAAAAAGGCGAACCGCACGTTGATTACGCGGAAGCGATTTAAGAAATTGATTCATTTGTTCATCGGTTCATCGAATCATTTTTGAAATGACTAAATGACTAAATGAATCAATCGAAAATAAAAAGATGGGAATCAAGAGATTAAAACCGACATCACCGGCGCGAAGATACCAAACGTATCTGACGCGCGATGAGTTGACTCCGAATGCAAAGCCTGAAAAGTCTTTGCTGGAGCCGAAGAAACGAATTTCAGGTCGCAACAACGACGGACGGATTACGGTTCGGCGACGCGGTGGCGGACATAAACGCCATTATCGCATTATTGATTTTAAGCGCAACAAAATCGGTATTCCGGGCAAAGTTTCGCAACTCGAATATGACCCGAATCGTTCGGCGCATATCGCTTTGATAACTTATCTCGACGGCGAAAAACGATACATTATCGCGCCGGTCGGTTTGAAAGAAGGTGCGACGATTATGAGTGGTGCGGAAGCTGATATTTTGCCGGGAAACACTTTGCCGATAAAGAACATTCCGCTTGGAACGCAAGTTCATAATATCGAAATGCGTCCGGGAAAAGGCGGACAACTGGCACGTTCTGCCGGTGTTTTTGCCCAACTGGTTGCTAAAGAAGGTGATTACGCGCAAATGAGAATGCCTTCGGGCGAAGTTCGCCGGATTCCGGTAGTTTGCACGGCAACCATCGGACAAGTCGGAAATGTCGAACACGAAAACGTCAGTTTAGGTAAAGCGGGAAGATCGCGTTGGATGGGAAAACGCCCGAAAGTTCGCGGGGTTGTAATGAATCCGGTTGATCATCCGCACGGCGGCGGTGAAGGTAAAACTTCCGGTGGTCGCCATCCGGTTACACCGTGGGGCAAACCGACGCGCGGCTATAAAACACGAAGAAATAAACGCACACAAAATATGATTGTGCGCGACAGAAGGAAGAAGTGATTAAATTTTAGATTTTAGATTTTGGATTTTGGATTGGCGTAAAAAGTAGATTGATTAAATTAAGCGCAAATCATAAGAATCCAAAATCTAAAATCGGCAATCCAAAATCGAATTATGCCACGTTCATTAAAAAAAGGTCCGTTTATTGATTTGAGTGTTCAGAAAGTACTGAAACGAATTTTAGACGGCGGCAACAAACCGCAAGCGATTAAAACTTGGTCGCGCCGTTCAACGATTACGCCCGACATGGTTGGTTTGACCTTCGGCGTTCACAATGGCAAACGTCATATTCCCGTTTATGTTACGGAAAATATGGTCGGACACAAACTCGGTGAATTTTCTCCGACGAGAACTTTTAAAGGTCATCCGGGAACAAAGGCGGAAAAGTCAGCGAAAAGGAAATAATTTAATGGTGAACTGTGAATGATAAATGGTGAATTAGAAAAGCCATTAACCATTAACCATTAACCATTAACCATTAAAAGATATGGAAGCGATAGCAAAATTAAGAAATTTGAAAGGCTCGCCGCAGAAAACGCGACTCGTGATTGATTTGATTCGCGGACGCAATGTGTCGCAAGCCTTGGCAATTCTAAAATTTACGAATAAACGGGCGGCAGACCCGATTGCCAAAGTTTTGCGTTCGGCGATTGCCAACGCGACGTTTTCGGCAGAACAGCAAAACATTGCGATTGACCCTGACGATTTGTTTGTGAAAACCTGTTTTGTTGATATGGGACCGCACAAGAATCGTAGTCGGATGCGTCCCGCGCCGCAAGGTCGCGCCTTTCGTGAGCATCGGCATTATTGTCATATAACTGTTTTGGTTTCGAGCGATAAGCCCGAACCGACGGAAAGCGACAAACCGCGCAAGAAAGGCAAGAAATTATTAGCTAAAGAAGCCGGTGAAAGTAAAGTTACGACAACGAAGAAAGCGGAAAAGGTCGCTGAAGTAAAAGAAGAAAAGATAATTGCAACGGACGAAACGGCGAAAGTTGAAGAAACGGAAAACACGGTAACGGAACAAGTTGCTGCCGAATCGCCAAATACAATTGTTGAAGAAGTAGAAGCAAAAAATGAAGCCGAAGTTTCAGACGCGAAGGACACAACGACGCAAACCTACGCGGAGCAAAATGAAACTAAACCTGCCGACGAAGCGCAGTTAGACAAAAACGAGGAACTGGAAAAACAATAAGTTATTGGTTAATTGTGGATGATAAATAGTAAATTACAAATCATTCACAATTAACCATTAACCATTAAAAAGATTATGGGACAAAAAGTTCATCCATACGGCTTTCGGGTCGGATACAACAAAGATTGGCACTCACATTGGTATTCCAAACACGAGTTTGCCGCGTTTTTGGCGGAAGATTTAGAACTCAAGCGCGATTTGAAAAAGCGTTTTATGGGCGCAGGCGTTTCACATATTGACATTGAACGCGCCGCCAACCGCTTAAAGATCATTATTTATACGGCGCGTCCCGGCATTATCATTGGACGCAAAGGTTCGGAGATTGAGAAACTCAAAGAAGATTTGTCGAAGAAAACGGGACGCGAAACGATTATTTCGATTCAGGAAATTCGTCAACCGGAATTAAACGCACAACTGCAAGCTGAAAAAATCGCGCAACAGTTGGAAAAGCGGATTGCCTTTCGACGCGCAATGAAAAAAACGATTGAAGAATCGCAACGATTTGGCGCAGAAGGAATCAAAGTTATGATTGCCGGACGCTTAAACGGCGCGGAAATCGCACGAACCGAATGGTCTTTGGTTGGTCGTCTGCCGCTTCACACTTTACGCGCCGATATTGATTACGGATTTGCGACGGCATTGACAACATTCGGAATTATTGGTGTCAAAGTTTGGATTTATCGTGGCGAAATTCTGGATCCAAATGCTTCGATGGCACGCGGAACGACAACCGACCCGATGAAAGAAGTCAAGGTTGACAGAAATGCGCGACGCGGCGACGGTCGCCGTCCGCCACGCGGACGAGGCGATAGAGGCGATGGCGGCGGACGCGGTGATAGAAGATAGTCATTTATCCTTTGTCATTTGCAGAAATACAAAATAGACATAGAAAAAAGGACAAATAACGAAGAACAAAGGACAAAATTATGTTAATGCCGAAAAAGGTCAAGCACCGAAAAGTTATGAAAGGTCGCAACCGAGGTAAAGCCTCGCGTGGCGATAAATTAAACTTTGGTGATTTTGGACTCAAAACTTTAGAAGCGGCTTGGATTACTGACCGTCAAATCGAAGCGGCTCGTATTGCTATGACGCGCCACATCAAGCGCGGCGGAAAAGTCTGGATTCGGATGTTTCCCGATAAGCCGATTACCAAAAAACCGGCGGAAACCCGTATGGGAAAAGGAAAAGGTGCACCTGATCATTGGGTTGCGGTTGTCAAACCGGGACGGGTTTTGTATGAAATTCAAGGTGTTAGCGAAGATTTAGCGCGTGAGGCGATGGAACTTGCGGCGCAAAAACTGCCTATCAAGACAAAATTTGTTACACGCGCCGATTTGGAAGGAGGGCTTGTTTAAAATGAAACGCAAAGAAGTAATGGAACAGTTGCGCGAAATGAATGTTGAAGAATTGCGCGAACAAGCCGACAGTCTGAAAGAATCGCTCTTTCGCCTGAAGTTTAAAAAATCTTTAGGAGTCGGTGATTCGGTCAATGATATTCGCCGCGAGCGCAAAACATTGGCGCGGGTTCAAACATTGATAACACAGTTGAATCCCAAGAAAAAAGGGCGCAAAGCTGAAAAGGTAAAATAAAATAATGCCAAAGAAGAAGAAAGAAGAAACGGGTGAAGAAATAACTGACGCGACAGAAGCAACTGAAGAAGTTGCTGAAGAATTAGAAACCAAAAGCGCGGAAGTTGAGTCTGCCGAAGAAAAGCCGAAGAAAGCAAAAAAGGCTAAATCCGATGATGAAGAATCTTCAATCATTGATGACGTGATTGAAGCCGTTGCGTCAACAGTTGAAACTGTGGTGGAAAGTGTTTCAAATGTTGTCAGTACGGTTACAGGTTCGACTGAAACGACCAAGAAGGAATTACACAGCAAACGGGCGGAAAAAATCGGTATGGTTTCGTCTGACAAAATGACGAAAACGGTTGTGGTTCGCGTTGATCGTGTAGTTAAACATCCGATGTATCGAAAGTATGTCAAGCGCAGAAAGAAATTTATGGCGCACGACGAAATGGGTTCAGCGATTGGCGATAAAGTGAGGATTGTTGAAACAAGACCGCTTTCAGCCAAAAAGCGTTGGCGCGTAGTTGAAATTATCCAAAAAGCGGAAAGATAGTTTATTGAGTTCGTTGAGGAAAGATTTATTCTCAATAAACTTAAATGGAGTGAGATTATGATTCAAATGCAGACCTCTTTGATGGTCGCAGACAATTCAGGCGCGAAACGAGTGGTAATGATAATGCCGATTGGCGGTTCGACAGGAAAAATTGCCCGACTTGGCGATAAGATAAAAGTTACCGTCAAAGAAGCCTCGCCGGATGGAACGGCGAAAAAAGGTAAGGTTTATAATGCCGTTATCGTCAGAACGCGCAAAGAAGTGCGCCGTAAAGACGGCACTTATATTCGCTTTGATGAAAATGCCGCCGTGCTTATCAAGGATGACAATACTCCGATTGGAACTCGTGTTTTCGGTCCGGTTGCACGCGAATTGCGCGAAAAGAATTTTATGAAAATCGTTAGCCTTGCGCCGGAGGTTATTTAAGAGAATGAAAACGCAGAAAAAAGGAACAGTCAGAAGTAAAATCAAACGCGGCGACCAAGTTGTCTTTATCGCGGGCAGAGAATTCAGTCGTTTTGACAGCAATGGCAAACGCGCTCCGTATCGCGGTAAAATTATCGCGGTTGACCCGCACAATGGCAAGGTTAAGGTCGAAGGCGCGATGATAATGAAAAAACATCGCAAACCTGTCCCGCAAATGAACATCGAAGGCGGAATTGTGGAACAAGAAGCGTGGGTAGATGTTTCAAACATCGCGCATATTGACCCTGAAACGGGCAAACCGACGCGCATCAATTATGAAGTCCGCGACGGCAAAAAAGTGCGCGTGGCAAAAAGCGGAAAAGTTCTTCCCGAACCTGAAAGAGCTAGAAGAGTCGAGAAAACGGAAGTTGAAAACGAAGAAGAATAAACAATTACGAATTACGGCATAATTCGTAATTGAACTAAAGCAATGGCAAGACTAAAAGAAAAGTATAACAAAGAGATTGCTCCGCAAATCGCTAAAGAATTTGACATCAAAAATCCGATGGCGATTCCGCGTATTGAGAAAATTATCGTCAATATGGGAATGGGCGAAGCGATTAGTAATTCTAAAATTCTCGATGTCGCGGTGGAAGAATTAAAAGTGATTACGGGACAAAAGCCTGTTATTACAAAAGCGAAAAAGTCAATCGCGTCATTTAAACTTCGGCAAGGAATGCCCATCGGCACGATGGTAACTCTGCGCGGCGAAAGAATGTATGAGTTTCTCGACCGTTTGATTTCGGTTGCTCTGCCGCGTGTGCGCGATTTTCGCGGAATTTCGGGTAAAGCCTTTGACGGACGCGGAAACTATACGCTTGGAATCAGAGAGCAATTGATTTTTCCCGAAATTGATTTTAGTAAAGTTGATAAAACGCGCGGAATGAATATTTCAATTGTTACAACCGCGAAAAATGACGAGCAATCGCGTGCGCTTTTGAAAGCACTCGGAATGCCGTTTAGACAATAAATAGTTCAAGGTTTCAGGTTCAAGGTTAAATCCATTTTGAACTTTGAACCTGAAACCTTGAACCTTGAACCTAAAATATGGCAAAGATAAGTAAAGTTGTAAAAAACGAAAAACGAAAAAAGATGGTGGCGCAATATGCGGAGCGTCGTTTAGCGTTGAAAAAAATCGTCAACAATCCGTCGGCAACACCCGAAGAAGTTGACGTAGCGCAGATGAAACTGCAAAAAATGCCGCGCAATGCAAATCCGATTCGTGTCCGTAACCGTTGTTCGCAAACAGGTCGAACACGCGGTTATGTGCGAAAGTTCGGTCTTTCGCGGATTGCTTTAAGAGAGTTAGCTTTGGAAGGACAAATTCCGGGCGTAGTTAAGTCAAGTTGGTGATTACGATTTTGGATTTTAGATTTTAGATTAACGCTATTTAGCAACATCAATCCAAAATCGTAAATCCAAAATCCAAAATAGATAAACGGAGTTTATAAGAATGACAGATCCAATCGCAGATATGCTCACGCGGATTCGTAACGCAATAGCCGCGAATCATCCGCGTGTTGACATTCCCGGTTCAAAATTGAAGTTGGAAGTTGCGCGAATCTTAAAAGAAGAAGGTTATATCAATAGTTTTATAACCAAAAGCGAAGGTGTGAAATATGTAATTCGCATTTATTTGCGCTACGATGCCAAAGGAACTTCTTCAATTACGCATTTGTCGAGAGTTTCTCGTCCGGGCAGAAGAGTTTATGTCGGCGCAACCGGCATCCCCAGAGTTCTCGGTGGTTACGGCGTTAATATCGTGTCCACGTCGAGAGGCTTGATGAGTGGAAAACAAGCCCGCCAAGAAAATGTCGGCGGTGAGATTTTAGCGGAAATTTATTAGAATCAGTTTTCGGTTTTCGGTCTTTGGTCTTCGATATTAAGGCTCAATTCGAGCAATTAAATACAAAGACCAAAGACCAAAGACCAAAGACCAAACTCAGAGGAATTATGTCTCGTGTAGGAAAAAAACCGATTACGATACCGGCAGGCGTGAACGTAACGATTAATAATAACGAATTGGAAGTAAAAGGACCGAAAGGAACTTTGAAAAGTCCGGTTCCGTCCGGTGTTGAATTCAAAATGGAAGACGGCACATTGGTTGCAGAACGCGCCGGTGATAATTTAGCCGCGATGCACGGATTGGCGCGAGCTTTGGCAAATAATGCCATTGTTGGCGTAACCGAAGGTTTTACAAAAGATTTAGACCTTGTTGGGGTCGGTTATAAAGCCGATGTGCAAGGCAAAAAAATCGTCTTCGCGCTCGGTTATTCGCATCCGGTTGAATATGCTTTGCCCGATGGAATTGATGCTAAAGCCGAACGAAAACCAGCAAAAACGGGCATTACTCAATACCAGTTGACCTTGACGTTAAGCGGTATTGACAAACAATTGCTCGGACAAGTAGCGGCGGAACTAAATCGTCTGCGTAAGCCCGACGCTTACAAAGGCAAAGGTCTTCGTTATTCCGATAAAATTTATAAATTGAAGCCGGGCAAAACCGGGAAATAAGTTCGTTGAGTCCGTTGAGTTTATTAGGTTCGTTGAGATTTTTCTCAATAAACTCAATAAACTCAATAAACTCAATAAACTCAATAAAGATAATGAAAAAGAGTAGAGCAGAGATACGACGCGGAGTTAAAAGTCGAATTCGCAAAAAGGTTCACGGAACGACGGAACGTCCGCGTTTGGCGGTATTTCGGAGTCTGAATCATATTTACGCGCAAGTTATTGACGATGAACAAGGAAAAACTTTGGCATCGGCTTCAACAACGGAAAAAGATTTGGGAATTAAAGCCGGCGGCAACATTGAAGCGGCACAAACCATCGGAAAAACCATTGCCGAACGCGCCCAAACAGCCGGCGTGGCGCAAGTCGTTTTTGACCGCGGCGGATACGTTTATCACGGACGAGTTAAAGCCCTTTTGGACGCAACCCGCGAGGCGGGATTAAATAAAAATGAAACACAAACGCAGGCAGATGCCGAAGATAATTAAAAATGATAGGCAACGGATTTCTCCGAACAGCCTCAACTTGAAAGACCAATTGATTTCCATCAATCGTGTAACGAAAGTCGTTAAAGGCGGGAAAAATATGTCGTTTGCCGCATTGGTTGTGATTGGCGACGAAGCCGGTCATGTCGGTTTCGGCACGGGCAAAGCCAAAGAAGTTCCAAATGCAATTAAGAAAGCCGTCGAATCGGCGAAAAATAATCTTATTCGTGTGCCGTTGATTGACGGAACCTTGCCGCATCAAATGATTGGCGAATACGGCGCGGGCAAAGTTATGCTCAAACCGGCAAAGGAAGGAACAGGAGTTATCGCCGGCGGCGCGGTGCGGGCAGTTTTACAATCGCTCGGTGTGCATAACGTCAGAACGAAAATTCTTGGTTCAACCAATCCGCATAATGTTCTTCGCGCAACCTTTGACGGTTTAATGCGAATGAAAGACCCGCTTGACGTGGCGCGTCTGCGCGGCAAACAAGTTGATGAACTTTTATAAATACTAGTTCGTTGAGTCTATTGAGTTTATTGAGAAAGAAAATACTCAACGAATTCAATAAACTCGACAGATTCAACAAACTCAATTAAAGAAATGGCAAAGAAAGAAGAAAAACAAGAAAACGGCGGAACAATCAAGATTCAGTATTATAAAAGTATGATTGGTTATTCCAAAAAGCAGAAAACGATTGTCAAAAGTCTGGGTATTACGAAACTCAATCAAGTCGTGGAACGCCCGAATAATCCGTCAATGCGCGGAATTGTTGAAAAAGTTCCGCACCTTTTAAGAATTGTTGAATAAAATTCGTAAATCGTAAATCGTTAGTCGTGAATAGATAAATCCTACTACTATAGGGCAAAATATTATTTACAATTAACGATTTACGATTTACGATTTACGAGGAAAAAAATGGCATTAGCATTAAATAATTTAAGTCCGGCTCCCGGCTCGACACACAAAAAGAAACGAATTGGTCGCGGACCTGGTTCAGGACTTGGCAAAACCGCTGGCAAAGGTCATAAAGGACAAAAGTCGCGTTCCGGTTACAGCCGAAAAATCGGGTTTGAAGGCGGACAAATGCCGCTTCAACGTCGCTTGCCGAAGCGCGGTTTTACCAATATTTTTAAGAAAAAGTGGGTTGAAATCAGCTTGGCAAAATTAGAAGAAAATTTTGGTGCAAATGATGAGATTACGCCGGAAATTCTGCACGAGCGCGGTTTGATAAAAAAAGCCAAACACGATCTTGTAATTTTGGGTAGTGGTGAAGTATCTAAAGCATTGAAGATTTCCGCGCATCGTTTTACTAAATCCGCCAAAGAAAAGATTGAAAATGCCGGCGGAAGCGTTAATGAAATCAATAAGATTCGTCCTTAGTCCGTAGTCATTAGTTCTTCGTAAATAAGGAATTTGAAGCCTAGCTTCTTCATCTCAACTTGCAAAGGACAAAGGACAAAAGACAAAGGACAAAGGACAAGTTATATGGAAAAGTTTTTTGCTGCCGTCCAAAATATGTTCAAAGTTCCTGAGTTGAGAAGACGTATTCTTTTCACACTTGGGCTGTTGGCAATTTATCGTTTAGGAGCGCATGTTACTGCGCCCGGCGTGAACAAAGCGCGGTTAGAACAGGTTTGGAGCGAAGTTGCCGGAACGCTTCTCGGCGTTCTCGATTTATTTTCAGGCGGAAACTTTCGCACAATTTCGGTTTTCGCGCTCGGAGTAACGCCATATATTACCGCGTCAATTATTTTACAACTGATGCCGGTTCTTTCACCGGCGTTTAAAAAAATTCAGGAAGAAGGCGAAGTCGGACGACAAAAAATCAACCAATGGACGCGCTATTTGACCGTTGTGCTGTGTTCGGTGCAGACGTTTTTTGTCGCAACGTGGCTTCAGGCAAACGGGGTTTTGGCTAATACTTGGTGGGCTTCGGCGATGATTGTCATAACGCTGACAACGGGAACGATTTTCGTGATGTGGCTTGGTGAACAAGTTACGGAACGCGGAGTTGGTAACGGAATTTCGCTTCTTATTTTTGCCGGTATTGTTATCGGTTTGCCACGCGGAATTTTACAAATTTCCGACCGTATCAAAGGCGGCGATCCGTTGCAAACGCTTGGTGTCGTGTTTTTAGTTGTTGTGATGGTGGCTTTAATTGCGTTGATTGTTTATATGGAATCGGCGCGGAGAAATATCGCTATCAGTTATGCAAGTCGGCGCGTTGGCAATCAAACCTATCGCGGACAAGAAACAAAATTGCCGCTTAAATTAAATATGGGCGGCGTTATTCCGGTGATTTTTGCTTCGTCGGTATTGGCGATGCCGCAAACTATTTTTTCTGCGTTTCCGCCTGACCAAAATAATCCTGATTCGGCTTGGAGTAAAGTTTATGCTTTCTTCCAACAATTTCACGGTGGCGATCCGTATTACGAATTTGTCTTTATTTCGTTGATTGTTTTGTTCACTTTCTTTTACATCACGATTATTTTTAATACGGATGATGTCGCGGACAATTTGAGAAAGGGCGGCGGATTTGTTCCGGGAGTTCGTCCCGGTGCGCCGACAGCAGAATATCTCAACACGATTTTAACAAGACTGACAACAGTCGGTGCGCTTTACTTAGCGTTTATCGCTTTTGTGCCGCAACTTCTGTTGAGTGGTTTCAAGGTTGCGCGTCTGCCGTTCATCGGCACGGCGGTTGACAATTTTTTAACCGCAACGCCCGGACTTAGTTGGATTCCGACCGGCTTAGGCTATCAATTTTTCTTCGGCGGCACATCGCTTCTGATTTTAGTCGGCGTGGCAATGGACACCGTAGCTCAAATTGAAGCTCAACTCGTGATGCGAAATTACGAAGGTTTCTTGGGTTCGGGTTCACAGTTGCGAGGAAGAAGAAATTAAATCAATTACGAATTATCAATTACGAATTACGAGTTAATTTCATTTTGTGTCGTAATTCGTAATTTTAATTTATGGATAAAATTATTGTTTTAATCGGTGCGCCCGGTGCGGGAAAAGGAACGCAGGCACGATTGCTTGAAGAAAGACGCGGGATTCCGCAAATCTCGACGGGCGATATGTTCCGCGAGATGAAAAATGCGGACACGCCTTTGGCGAAAGAAGTTCAAGAAACTATGGGAGCGGGAAAGTTAATTTCCGACGAGTTGACTTTTCAAATCGTTAAAGACCGAACTTCGCGCGAAAAAAGTTCTTATATTTTAGACGGATTTCCGCGTACTGCAGTTCAAGCCGAAATGCTGGAAGCGTTAGCCGAAGAA
>JANOXW010000730.1:0-2452 GCA_031418635.1 Acidobacteriota bacterium | reverse complement strand
CAGACGAATTTCGCCATCAAAATATTCATAGCGTTCTTTGTTATTACGATCAATCGCTAAATATTCTTCGACGGTATAAAGATGTTTTTTATCGCGTTTGAGTTTTGGAATTGCCATAGAACAATTTAACTATAATTTCGGCTAAAAATAAACGCAAATTGTTTCTTGGCGAAATTTCTCACAAAATCTTAGATTTGCCGGTTATGAAATGTTTTTTCCAAATTGTCTTATCAGTGCGGAGGGCAAAATTCTTAAGTTCTAATTATTTTGCCAAATAAAATCTGAAGAGGAGAAATTATGCAAATATTCATTAATAAAAATGGGCAACAATTCGGACCTTTTGAAGAAAATAAAGTCCTGGAAATGTTACAAAACAGACAGCTTTCGCCAAATGACTTTGGATTTCGGCAAGGTGACGGTCAGTGGCGAAAATTGACTGACATTTTCCCTGTTCATTCAATCAATCCAAGTCCCCCAATATTACCAATCTCCATTTCACAGACAAATAAGGTAAAAAGTAACAGCGGTTGGCGAAGATTCTTCGGAAATATTTTATTAAGACTCGGAATTTTGATCTTACTGGCCGGAGTTGTAGGGGCGGGAAGAGGTTACTATTATAGTCAACCTGCACAGCATTACTCATGCCAAATGGCTGACAAAAATCTACAAAAATCTGAGCAATCTTTAAAAGAATATCAGGCAGCCAAAGGAACTCCTCTCGAAGTTGAAAAAGGATTAAAAGCCAAAAAAGATATTGATGATTTTGGCGCTTACAGCAATAGTTGTGGACAACTCGTCGCCTCCTTTCGTCTGTGGTTGTTTGTTTTTATTTTGATCGGGATTATCGGCTTTGTCGGGACAGTGGGTGGATTTGTTGTCAGAAGGGTGTCATAAACGATCACTCCAAACAAAACAAACATTTGAAGGTCTGGTTTGTGGCCAGACTTTCTTATTTTGGTCAAATAACTTATCATTGCTATTTTTGAATTATGAGTAAAGCATTACCTAAACGTAGCGAAGATTATTCAGGCTGGTATAACGAATTAGTTGAACGGGCCGATCTGGCCCAACATTCTGCCGTCAAAGGCTGTATGGTGATTAAACCTTACGGCTATGCCATCTGGGAAAAGATGCAGCGCGCTCTTGACGATATGTTCAAAGAAACAGGGCACCAAAATGCCTATTTCCCGCTTTTTGTGCCAAAATCTTTTCTTGAAAAAGAAGAAGAACACGCCGAAGGCTTTGCCAAAGAATGTGCCGTGGTCACGCATTACCGGCTCAAAGCCAATCCTAACGGCAAAGGCTTGATTGTTGACCCTGACGCAAAACTCGAAGAAGAATTAATCATTCGCCCGACATCGGAAGCGGTCATTTGGAATACCTATAAAGGCTGGATTCAATCGTGGCGCGATTTGCCGTTGCTAATAAATCAATGGTGCAATGTCGTGCGTTGGGAAATGCGAACGCGCATCTTTTTGCGAACTGCCGAATTCCTCTGGCAAGAAGGACACACGGCGCACGCGACCAAAGAAGAAGCCATCGAAGAAACCAATAAAATGCTCGGCGTTTACGCAACGTTCGCCGAAGAATGGATGGGCGTTCCCGTGATTCAGGGCGCGAAAACTGCCAATGAAAGATTTGCCGGCGCGGAAGATACTTTGTGTATAGAAGGTTTGATGCAAGACGGAAAAGCCTTGCAATGCGGAACTTCGCATTTTCTCGGACAAAATTTTGCCAAGTCTTTCGACGTGCAGTTTGTCAATAAAGAAAACCAACTCGAATATGCGTGGGCGACAAGTTGGGGAGTTTCGACGCGGTTGATGGGCGCGTTAATTATGGCGCATTCCGACGATAACGGTTTGGTTTTGCCGCCAAAACTTGCGCCGATTCAGGTTGTGATTGTGCCGATTTATCGCGCCGAAGAAGATTTGGCAAAGATAAGTGAAAAAATCGCACCAATTATCAAAGAGTTAAAAGCCAAAGGAATTTCGGTAAAATTTGACGACGACGACAAATACAAACCGGGTTACAAATTTGCCGAATACGAACTGCGCGGCGTTCCCGTGCGATTAGGAATCGGGATGCGCGACCTCGAAAATGGCACGATTGAAGTTGCGCGGCGCGACACCTTATCAAAAGAATCACGCCCGATTGAAAATATCGCTGATTACATCAAAGATTTGCTTGACGAAATTCAGATAAACATTTATCAAAAAGCCGTTAAATTCCGTGATGAAAATACTTTTCGAGTTGATACTTGGGAAGACTTCAAAACACAAATCGAAAAAGGCGGCTTCGTTCTCGCACATTGGGACGGCACAGGCGAAACCGAAGAAAAAATCAAGGAAGAAACAAAAGCGACGATTCGTTGCATTCCTTTTGACAGCCAAACGGAAGAAGGCAAGTGTGTTTATTCAGGCAAACCGTCAAACCAAAGAGTCGTGTTTGCGCG